>NZ_AULM01000004.1 GCF_000422285.1 Desulfatiglans anilini DSM 4660 | reverse complement strand
CGTAGCGGGTGCTGACGGCCCCCCGGGCCGCTTTTCGCAGCCTCCCGCGTCCGTTCGGGATCGACGTGTCGTCATAGGTAAAGGTGATCGACGGCTCCCCGTTCGAATAGGCCTTGAGGACCAGCCGGTTGAGGGCGTCGTAGCCGAAGCGGGTGGTCAACCCGCGGGCGTCGGTCTGGGCGGTGAGGTTTCCGCTCGGGTCATAGGCGTATCGCCACGCACCCATATCAGGGTCCTGCATGGCGGTCTTTCGGCCCAGGGTGTCGTAGACGATCTGCGTCTCCTTGCCCTCGTGATCGACGACCTTCAACAGGTCGCCGGCCGCGTTGTAGGTGTAGCGGGTATAAAGAGAGCTCTTTTCGGCCTGTTCGATGACCTGGATGGCGCGTCCGAGGGCGTCTTTTAGGATCGTCTTCGCGGTGCCGTCAGGCCCCCACACGGTTGTGGAAAGGCCCTGATAGGTGTACGCCGTGGCGATCTGGCCGTGTTCGCCGTCCGGGCCGATGACCCAGAGCGGGCGTCCGCACTCGTCGTAGACCGTCTGCCGATAGGGGTAGCGGGCGGGGGCCTTGCCCGCTTCGAGGAAATAGGGGCCGGCCGTCAGATCCTCCCGGCCCATCGCATCGTAATGGCGGTAGGCGATGACAGGCTTTCCTTCTTCACCGAAGCTGATGGTCTGGATGGGGCGGCCGAGACCATCGACATAGACATATTCGGCCTGTACGCTCCCTTCGCTGTCCTGTAGGCGGGCCGTGGCGGTGTATCGCGGAAGGCTTTCGAATCCGTAGCTCGACCAGGTGATTCCTCCATCCGGATAAGCGGTTTGCACGAGGCGGCCGAGCGGGTCGTAGGCATACTGGATGATGCCTCCGTTTTCATCCTTTTCCCACAAAAGGGAGCCGAAGCGGGGATCGTAGCCCTTCTCGACCACGTGATCGATGGTTTGCGTCCGCGGATAGGTGAGCTTGACGGGGAAGGTGCAGGTCTCGGTGTCATAGGCCGTGTGCGTGCTGCGGCCCAGGGGGTCGGTCACCCGGGTCAGGTTCCCGCAGGCGTCATAGCCAAAGGTGGTGCGGGGGCTCTGACCACCCTCGAGCCACGGCTCCTCCCAGAGGCGGTTGCCCGTGCCGGCGGCGTAACCGCAGCGTTTTTTCCGGACGGGGATCCAGTCGTAATCCTTCCCTGCCGCCCGCCCCTCGAAGAGGGTTTCCTCCGCAAGGCGCCAGAGCCACCCGCCGAGGTTCTGGTAGGTCCACATCCGGGCTAGGGTGGGGGTGCCGGTCGCCCTTTGCCAGGTGCAGACGAGATGGCCGTTTGTTTCATCGTAGGAGTGCCCCTGCTCGGTAGAGACCGCATGGGTCTTGCCGCCTTCATAGTCATAGGAGCAGGTCTGCTTCCATGAGAGGCGCGCATGGACGCTGGTTTCGCCCGGGTCCACAAAGGGCTTTTCCCAGGTGGAATGCTCCTCGGCCAGGATGGGTCCGCCATCGGGCCCGCGATGTACCTGGCAGTAGGGGCGGCCTTTCAGGTGCCGGTCCTGATGGGTCCAGGTCTCGTGCGTGCTGCCGTCCGGGTCTTGCCTCCGGACATACCCGAAGCCGCGAAACTCCCGTTCGGCGGCATCGAAATACCCCCCGGCGTAGGTGTAGCCGGAGGTCGAACGGCCGCCGAGCCCGTCATCGGTCGTGATGCTCGAAACGGTGTAGACCCGGAATGGGAGGAGGGTGTTGGCGTAGTGGGAGGAGGGCGCATAGGTGATCTGGGCCCCTCCACCGAGGTTGCCTTTCATCTCGGCCAGCAGGTCGGGGAAGGGGCCTTTGGACAAAGAGAAGCCTGTCTGCTGCTCGTCGATACGGGCGATGTCCGTCTTGGCATCCCCGTCGAAGTCCCCGGTGAGGATCGGGTACTTCATCGTGCTGGTGTAGCCCTGGCCCTTGGTGAACCGGGCGAGGGGTTCGAGGGCGGCCCAGCCCTTGACGCCTTGGAAGCGGTACAAGCGGATCTGCTGGTCCCCGGCCCGGCCGATGTCGATTTTGCCATCCCCGTTGAAATCGCCTAAGACCATCGGATGGGTCCCCGTGCCGGTGTATCCCTGGTCGAGACCGAGGTCGCCGTTGATATCTGAGACGCGCTCCCACTGCCCGTCGCCTTTGGAAAGCACAACCCCGACCCCGCGGGTGTGGACGCGGCCGACATCGCTCTTGCCATCCCCGTTGAAGTCCCCGATGAAGACCGGGTACTGACCGGCGTTCACGTATCCCACATCGCGCCCGAACTCGGAGACGTCCGGCATCCGGCGCCATCCCGTCGCCGGGTCCGAGAAGTAGACCCGCATCCCCGAGGAATGGACCCGTCCGATGTCGGTCCGGCCGTCCCCGTTGAAATCCCCGATCAGCATCGGGTAGAGGCTCGAGTCGGTGTAACCCTGTCCGGTGCTCAGATCCCCTTCGATCGAGGCGAAGGAGGCCCACTGTCCGTCTCCCTTCGAGCGGTAGACCCTGATCCCGCTGCCTCCCGCCCGGGCGATGTCGGTCCGCCCGTCGCCGTCGAAATCCCCGGTGAAGATCGGATAGCAGGACCAGCAGGGATAGGCCCCGGCCCCGAAATCGGCCAGATCGGGCATCCGGTGCCAGGCATCGCCCGCTGCGGCGACATAGATCCGGACCCCCGTGTCATGGACCCGTCCGATGTCGGTCCGGCCATCCCCGTTGAAATCCCCGGTGATCACGGACCACTGGGCGCCTTCGATCAGGGTGCAGTTTCCGATCCGCTCGTCGACGATCTCCTGGGTCTTCTTCCAGCCTCCTTCCGGCGTACGGACATAGAAGATCGCCCCGGTGCAGGTCAGCCGTCCGATGTCGGTCCGGCCGTCCCCGTTGAAATCCCCCGTCATGACGGGGTGGCGGTCATAATAGTTGATGTGGACGCCGTACTCCCAGCCCATGTACAGACCGGTGTGGGGATAAGCCGCGAACCCGAAATCGTTCAAGCTCCCGCCCTCATCCCAGCCGGTGCCGCCTTCCTGCCAGCCGAAGGCGGCCGGGGGGAGCGCCGTCTTGCCGTCGGTGCCGTACTGGGTGATGGAAAGGAGCCGGGAGCGGCCCGTGGCGCGGCCCTGCTCGTAGGCGAGGACATAGCGACGGACCAGCCGGCTGCCGGCATAAACATCGATGCTCTTTAAGCGCTGAGCGGTCACGGCCTTGTCATGCCCCGGATAGGAAAGGGGCTTGTCCGGGCGGTCTTCGGTCGCGAACTCGACACGGTTCGATGGGGCCAGAGTGCGGTTCCCGGTGTAATCCACCCGGTGGGGGTAGATCTCCCCCTGGTCCTTGCGGTAGCTGACCGTCATGAAGTTCCCGTTGGGGTCCTCGACCCGGTCGAGGCACCACTTGAAGATGCCGTCGGAGCCTTCCTGCCTGGAGGCGGCGCTCGATCCGTAGAAGTACCTCAGCCCCTCCCGCGAGAGGACCTCCCAGCCTCCGGAAGAGGGATTGCGGTAGAACTTCGAGAAGGCCCCCTCGATCCGTTCGCCGTAGTATCCCTGGCCCCATGCGGGCCTTCGTACGAGTTCGGAGGCGGCTCCCCTGATCGTGGCGACGAAGTCATCGGAGCGGTAGTCGAGGCCGTGTCTGGTCGAGCGCTGGACGGCGCCGAGGTCGAGCGCCCAGCCGACGCCGAGCCAGCCGTTTGCGCGGGAGCTGTCATAGGCGAGGGCGAGTTCAGGCGAGAGGGCGCACCGTCCGGGCGGGACGAGGATCGGGATGGCGCAGGCGGCCGACCCGCCGAAAGAGGGGTTTCCCGGGAGCAGCACCCCAAGGGCGCCGCTCGTGTCCTGATCGGAGGGCATCGGTTCGGCCGGGCTGCTCCGCTGAGGATCATCCTGAGGGGGTTCCGGGGGTTCGGGAGTGGGTTTGAGAGATGCTGAGCGCTGTTCGAGCATCGCCTCCGGACCCGGCAGGTCTTCTTTGAGCGGGGATATCGAGGCGCTGGAGGCGGCTGCGAGCCGTCCTGCCTCGCATCCGGCTCCAGCCATCCCTGCATCGCTGCCCGCGCCGGTCTTGCCGTAGCTTGTTTCAACCCCCGGAATCGTTGTCACCATCAGCATCCATCCCAATACCCACGCAGCTGGGTGTCTGCGCCCAGCGCCGTGCAACAGCCGGTTCACGATCCAACCCCCTCGGGAAGGCCGCAGGCCCCAGGGGAACGGGGTGCCTGCTTTCAGACTCTGTGGCCTTCATGATGGCACGGGGGGCGAGTCCGGTTAGAGGTTCAAGGTCTTTGCTGGCGATCGGTCAAGGACACCATCAAGATTTGTGCCGACTGGGCGAAAACAGGACGAAGGGGATGCCTCGCTTGGAGGGTCAATGTAGAAAAGTGCTGTTATTATAATAGGGTGAGTAAACATTGCCAAATCTTGGAAACGATGCTTAAAAAACTCTTCTCCGTGGCTCGAGACGTGAAAGAGGGTGTTGCGTAGGAATATCGCATCGTATCCGATGCATGGGTGCATGTTTATGAGGGCACGGTTGGCGGAACGCGACAGCAGGTCTGAATGCCTATTCCGAAAAATAGGCTTCGCAGGATCTGAGGGATAGAAGAAGCTTCAATCTATACACCGGACGGGTCGGTGATCTGGATTCCACTCGTTCGGAGAGTCCGATGAAGGGGTCGGGTCTGAAAAGGTGAAGGAGAAAAGAAACCGGATTACAGCGATCTGTTTCGATCGAAAACGGCATGAGCCGCTGATAGACCGAGCCCTAACAAGGTGGCGGGCAGGATGAAGCAGAGCCTCGCCGAACTGACGTGATGTCCGCCTGGCCGGTCAGCCCGGCTTTCAGGCTGACGGCGAACTCAGGTGCGCTCGTGCCGTAAGCCACGACGGTCAGACCGATGACGAGCGGCGGCAATCCGATCGCGCGGGCCATCCCGCTCGCTCCCCGCACCAGCACTTCCGCGCCGAGTGTCAACGCAGCCAACCCGATGAAAATCATGACCAAGGCCATGCTGCCTATCCCGGCTGAGGGTGCTGAAAGGGGGTTCCTGCCTTCAGGCATAGGATCAAATGCATCTTGATCAAGTCATCACCTGTACAGAGGTATCCATGGAACAGTAGACAGAAACGGCCCACCACATATCCGATGCCAAGCTTCGATTTCGAGGCGGTGAGCAGAGAGAAAAAACTCATGCAGCCGGAAGCATACCGGGAAGAGGCCCCGATAAACAGCCTGTGTCATCTCCAGGTGAACATTACAGCAGGCTGCTGAGCGTTGCGCGGCCAGCCGAATCTTTGCTGCGAGGCACCCCGCCGTTCCGGATCGTGCCGATACGCCAAAGGTCCTTCGGGTGATCCAGGGTTGTACCTCCAGCGGGAGTACCGAAAGGATGCTCGCCCACAGATAGCGGATGCCGAACAGCGTTCGATGAGGCGGAGAGCATGAACGGGTTTGAACTCGAGCCTCCCGAAACGACAGACTCAGCGCGGCGATATCCACTCCCGGGGATATTCGCGAAGAACTCCGCCGATGGCTTGGAGGCCGTTGAGATAGCGGGTGTGCATGATGGCGACCCCCATGAGGCCTGCCAGGACGCGCAGCGAGTCCACATCCCGCTCCGAAATGTCCCATGCCTGTCTTTGATACATCCGAAGGATCCCGATGATCTCGTTTAGATAGGGAATGGGAACGGACACGACGGCTCCGATCCCCTCCTTCAGCGTCTCATCGGGATACTGAAGCTGGCTGCCCCGGTGGACGTCGCGGATGACGATGGTTTCCCCTTTCATGGTGGCTGCAACGCTTTTTTCTGCCGAGACAGGGCCTTTCCCGAGGAATGTCAGGCTCAATCCAAAGCTTGCAGCCCTCTCCAATTCGTTCGATTCCCTGTTGAGCAGGAGCACCGAGCAGGCCTTGATATCGAGGGCTCCGACGAGCAGTTGAGCCATATGATGGACCATCACTTTGAGGTTGCTCCATTCTCCTGCGATGGCCCGGGTAATGATCTTAAAGGCATCTATGGTGATTTTGTCTTCAGGCATTGTCCTTCACCCCAAAATGAATCATCGGTCAATGAGCTCTTCAAACGTTTCAGCGTGAGAATCGAAGCCGCAACGGAGCAAGGTTCACCGGAAAGCGATTGACGTATCTTGTTTAAGTAATGATACAAATGGCGACGCCCCTCAAGGACTCCATGACGGCCTGATAGACGTTCTTGGCGAAGATCCGCCACACGTGGCCTGGCCGGAAGGCCAGTACGATGACGTTATAATTGCCTTCTCTGACGGTTTCGATGATTTCCTCCGCCTCGTCCCGGCTGCTTTCCCTGAATATATGATCGATCGAATCCTTCCTGAAACCCGCTTCGACGAGACGTTGCTCGATTTCCATCAGACGGTGTTCATATTCCTGGATCTGTTTCGCAATCCCGTTCCGCACAATCGCCTCCCCGATAGCCGCCGGCCAGGATCCCAGGGCCTTTGAAAAATCCGGGGCTTCGCTGGGGAGGGGGGGGTACGAACTGAAAATCGTGATCGAGACCCCCTCCCGGTCGGTGAAGGTCCGCAGCACGAATGCCAGGGCCTTCTCGTCTTTTTCGGTGAAGGTAAAGGTAAGGAGAATCTTCTGTTTATCAGCCATGCGCTTCCCTCTGCCCGCAAAAAGGTTCATGAATCGGATGGACCCTTGAGACCCTCCGCGCCCTAAAGGGCTTCATCCGATGGATGTGGCGATGATCAAGCCGAAAACCATGGCGAACAGGGCAAAGCTTTCAACAATTCCAACGGCGGCAAAACATTTTCCGAAGACCTCAGGCTTTTTGGACGAGGCCAGGATGCCGGTGGCAGCCACCTTCCCTTGATAGATCGCCGAGATGCAGATCCCTATTCCGCAGAACAGCCCGATACCAAGCAGGGCGAGGCCGGCGGCGGCATTGATCTTGCCCAGGAGGACGAACATGAGAACCACGCCGTAAATCGTCTGGGAAGAAGGGGCGGCGGACATGCCGATGAACTTGCCATGCCCTTCCTCCACTTTGGCCATGACTCCGTGGGAAGCGGCAC
Source organism: Desulfatiglans anilini DSM 4660 (assembly GCF_000422285.1). Lineage (NCBI taxonomy): Bacteria > Pseudomonadati > Thermodesulfobacteriota > Desulfobacteria > Desulfatiglandales > Desulfatiglandaceae > Desulfatiglans > Desulfatiglans anilini. The sequence goes on along the minus strand of NZ_AULM01000004.1, from coordinate 233,712 downwards.
CGGCAATGCCGCAGCCGATCGAACTTCCCAAGGCCGGTATCCCTATTGCGCAGGCGCAACCCACATACCCCAACATCGTGTTAATGTCCATCTTGACTGTCTCCCATTTTCTAGTGTTGTGTCTTTCTCAGACAAAAAGGTTTATAGATCAAACCATCTCCCGTGAAGCACCACCGGTACCACTCGAGGAAATTGAGCCTGAGCCCGTGGATGACCCCGCCCATCACACCGAGGAGCAGATTCACGGAATGCCCCGCGATGAGGACGAGAGTGGCGAGCACCCAGCCGGCATAAGGCACACCCTCGACGATGCCCTTGGCCAGCGTGTTGAACGTCTGGGCCATGTAGACGGTTGCAATGCCCAAGGCGAACAGACGCAGGTAAGAGAGGACGTCCGAAAAAACCTGTACGATGCCCAAGAGCCCGTTCAATCCTTCCAGGATCCGGAAGATCGGATTCCTGCTCCTGGACGAGAAGATGAAGACGATCACCAGCCCGATGATCGTCCCGTAGGTTGCGGCCGGGTTGTCAGGGGCGCCCGACATCTTACCGCTCACCAGGAAATACCCCGCCCAGATGGTGATGATCCAGCCAAGGGAGGCGTAGGCACGGGTATTCTTGAACTGAATGAGGTGAGAGAGTGAGATGTGAATCATGCCGATGATGATCGAAAGGATCATGGCGTTGTTCTGCCCTTCCTTCGTGCTCACATCCAGAAGGCAAAGATTCCAAAGCGGATTTTCCTTGTCGATCTGCAGCCCGAAGTAGCCGGCGCTGATCACGCCGTAAACGGTCACCGAGGCGCTCAACAAATACATCAACCGGAAAAAACGGACCGCAAAGGGGGACGAACTCTTGAACTTCCGCTGCAGCAGAAAGGTGACTGCCAGAAGCGAGAGCCCATAGCCTGCATCCCCGATGATCATGCCGAAAAAGACCGCAAAGCAGTACAAGACGAATCCGCTCGGGTCGAAATCCTGGTAACTCGGGTATGAGTAAACCTTTACCAGATCTTCACCGGAGTCGAAGGCGGGTTTGTTGCTGAGCAGGACAGGCACCTGTTCGCTTTCGGAGGGTTTTTCGCTGAAATAATGGAGAGCGAAGGACGGCCCGATTTTTGCGATGAGCTCGGCCTCGGGAAGCGGCGACCAGCAGGTGACGCTGAAGAGACTGCCGTCGAGCGCACTTCCGGCATTCAGCACGGCGCGCTGGTACTCCAGCAGATCGGCAAGCTCCGCCTCCGTCCTCTTCAACGTCTCCAGGTGCGCGGCCAGGCGGCGGTATTCCGCTTCGATACGCTCGAGTTCAGCGGTTCTAGCGTCCAATTCCTTCCGGATGGTGGAAACGGTCTTGGAAGGGATCTTTTCCTCGGGTACAGGCAAAGCGACCGGTTCGAGAGAGGCCGTCACGAAGCAGACTTCTCCGCGGCTGATCCCTGCAACCCGGTGATGGATGCCTTTCAGGGGCAGGGTTTCGAACACCTTCTGGGAAACACGGAAGAACTGCAGGTGCAGCCCTCTGTCGCGCAGGGCCTCGAGCTGCTGGAGGTCGAAGTCACCCCAGACCTCCTGAATCGACCATTCCTTTTTCAGCGCGGCGATTTCTCCCTGGAGAAGGGTTTCTCTTTGGGCCAAGGCTTCGCGCTGCTGGCAAACGGCCTGCCCTGAGAGGGGCTCGCCCGGCTCGCCGGGGGGATGGTTCATGCCCTTTGAACTGAGGATTTTTCTGGTTTCAGTGATCCGGGCGAGGGTCTTGACGAGGTCCTGGGGTTCGGCCGCCTCCTTCGGGTGAAGGAGATGCACGATGCCGACCTCCTGCAGACGCGCCAGAAACCGCTCTTTATCCGCCTCAACGCCGATGAAGGTCATCTTTCGCATGGAAACGATCATGTCTAACGCGCCTCGTTCTGCTGGATCTTCTCCTTGGCGAGCTTGGCCCGCCCCACGGCGGCGGTCTCTTCGTCGCCTAGGAAGATCTTGATTCGCCGGATGTTCTCTTTCAGTTCAGGGATCAGCTTCTTTTCGAAGAGGTTGCACCGCTGCGTCGTGATCCGCAGTTCATCCTGGATGAGCCGCTCTTTCTCGAGAAGGAGGCGAAGCTCTTCCCGAAGGGTGGCCAGGTGCCGCATGACCTGGATGGCGGTATCCAGCCAGAAGGGGGTTGCGAACAACGAATACGGCCGTTCTTTGAACACCACTGCCTGGAACTCGGGAACATCCACGCCGGCGATGTTGTCCCTGTGGATGACGATCTCCTCGATGTCGAGAAAATCCCCGATGTCCACCGAAGGGTCGGTGAAGTAGCGGCTCCAGGCCGAGACGCGGTCGGCTGTCTCCCTGAGCATCCTCCGCTTTTCTTCGATCACCGGCTCCATCTGCCGGATGACGATCTGCAGCTGCATCTTCTTCAACTGGAGGATGGGCAGGAATTTCCGATACTTCGCCATCGCGTCGCGCTGGGCCTTGAGCGCGGTCTTATTGTATTTGAGTTTCTCCGCCATGGTCCCTCGATCCCCGCCGTCAGGCGGCCTTCTCCACGTTTACCGCGGCCCGCCAGTGCTTCTGGATGAGCTGGTCCTTCAAACCGGTCTGCACCGGTTCGAAATGCCTCCCGAGGATCTCCCAGCAAAGGTCCAGGGCCTGTTCGATCGGTATATTGACGTTGAGGTCCATCAGTTCGGTTTCGAAATCCTTGCCGTAGGCCAGAAGCGTCTCGTCCCATCTGGAGAGCTTGAACCCCATCGCGATCTTGTTCCGCGATTCGCGGGAATCGGAGTAGAGCCGGATCATGGTGTTCATGATGTCGTTGTGGTCTTCCCGGGTCACCTTCGAAACGACGTTCTGCTTCAGGCGGCTCAGCGAACCGAACGGATCGATGACGCCGTTGTGGAGATAGAACTGCCCCTCCGTGATATAGCCCGTGTTGTCCGGAACGGGGTGGGTCACGTCGTCCCCGGGCATGGTGGTGACGGCCAGGATCGTGATGTCGCCGAGCCCCTCCATGTCCACCGCCTTTTCGTAGCGGGAGGCCAGCTGCGAGTAGAGATCGCCCGGGTAGCCGCGGTTGCTCGGGATCTGCTCCATCGAGATGGAGATCTCCTTGAGCGAGTCCGCAAAGTTCGTCATGTCCGTCAAAAGGACCAGGACGCGCCTTCCCGCCTCCGCAAACCGCTCGGCTGCGGCCAGGGCCATGTCGGGCACGAGCAGGCATTCCACGACGGGGTCCGAGGCGAGGTGGATGAACATGATCACACGGTTCATGACGCCGCTCTCCTCGAAGGTGCGCCTGAAGAAGGTAAAATCGTCGAACTTGAGCCCCATGCCCCCCAGGATGATGACATCGGCTTCCGCCTGCATCCCGACCCGGGCCAGAAGCTGATTGTAGGGCTCCCCGGGGATGCTGAAGATCGGCAGCTTCTGGCTCACCACCAGGGAGTTGAATACATCGATCATGGGGATGTTCGTCCGGATCATCTGGGTCGGGATGATCCGGTTGGCCGGGTTGAAGGAAGGTCCGCCGATGGGGATCTCCTCCTCGACCGGTTCGGGCCCGCCGTCGATGGGAACGCCGCCGCCGCTGAAAATCCGCCCCAGCATGGAGTCGCCGTAGCGGACTTGCATGGGATGCCCCAGAAAAAGGACCTTGTCATCCGTCGAAAGCCCCTTGGTCCCCCCGAAGACCTGCAAGGTCGCTGCTTCACCGGAGATCCGGATGACCTGACCCAGGGTCTTCTTCCCGGGGGATTCGATGACAGCCAGTTCTCCGAGGCTCACGCCGCTGGCGTTCAGCGTGGCGATGTTCCCCGTGATTTCCCGAATCCTGGTAATGATTTCTCTCACGTTTCAACTCTCCAAGAAGGCATTGATCTCCTGCTCGAACTCTTTGAATTTTACGCTTTCCCATTCGGAGGAGTTCCAGTTTCTGAAAAGGGCGGTCAACTTGAAAAAGAGGTTTCTCGCATCCTCTTTGTCCTTTGCTTCGATTTCCTTCTTCAGGACCTCGTTGACCTTGGTAAAGACATAAACCTGCCGCTCCATGGTGTTGAACGCATCGACCGTGTCGAACGCATTCTGCTGCAGGTAGACACCGTCGAGGAATTCCATCTTGAGGAACAGGATGAAGTCCCCCAGGGACGTCCCTTCTTCACCGACAACGTCCATACGCTTCTTGATCTCGTTCCCATTGTGGATGAGTTCCTGGGCCTCCCTGACCTTGGGGATCCAGGCCGGGTCCATTTTGTCCAGGGTGAGCCGCATCTGTTCCAGGTACTTGGACCATGAGATCAGCGGATCGATCGCCGGGAAGCGGCGGGCGTTGGACCTGGCCCATGTGAGGCCCAGAAAGGCGCCCACGACGGCGAGGGTTCCTTGCGTGACGGGCTCCTCGAAGTTTCCACCTGCGGGAGACACCGTTCCAATGACGCTGACCGATCCCTGGGAACCGTCGGCGAGGCGGACGAGCGCCGCGCGTTCATAGAAATCGGCGATCCGGGATTGGAGGTAGGCAGGGAAGGCTTCCTCTCCCGGGATCTCCTCCAGACGGCCGCTCATCTCGCGCAGGGCCTGGGCCCAGCGGGAGGTCGAATCCGCAAGGATCAGGACGTCCAGGCCCATCTGGCGGTAGTACTCGCCGAGCGTCATCGCGGTGTAGATGGAGGCCTCGCGGGCGGCTACGGGCATGGAAGAGGTGTTGCAGATGATGATGGTTCTTTCCATCAGCGTTTTGCCCGTGTACGGGTCGGGCAAGTGAGGAAATTCCCGGAGCGTTTCGACGACCTCACCGGCGCGTTCTCCACAGGCGGCGACAATGATGACGTCGACATCCGCATAGCGCGAAATAATCTGCTGCAGGACCGTCTTGCCTGAGCCGAACGGGCCGGGGATGCAGGCCGTTCCGCCCTTCGCGACGGGATAGAACGTATCGATGATCCGGCAGCCTGTCACGAGCGGCTCGACAGGGGGCAGTCTCTCCTCGTACTGCCGCAGCGCGATTTTGATCGGCCACTCCTGCTTCAGCGTGAGTTCGCGCACCGCCCCGGCGGGATCCTTCAAACGGGCGACCACGTTGTCTACCGTGCAGTCGGCCTGGCCGGAAATATAGGTGACTTCCGCTTTGCCGATGAAGTTGAAGGGGACGAAGATCTTATGCGTAAAGATGCCCTCGGGGACGGTTCCGAGGACATCGCCGGCGGCCAGCGTATCTCCGACTTTGGCGACGGGTGTGAAGGTCCACGTTCGGGTTCTGTCGAGGCTGGGCAGGTACACCCCACGCTTCAGAAATAGGCCGCATTCTCGGGCCAATTCGGGGAGAGGGTTCTGGAGCCCGTCGTAAATCTGCCCGAGCAGCCCCGGGCCGAGTTCTGCGACGAGAAGGTCCCGGGTGTATTCGATCGGATCTCCCACTCGCACGCCTCGGGTGTCTTCGAAAACCTGCATGTAGCAAACACCCTCACGAACGCGGATGACCTCGCTCTTGAGCCTGGCGTCCTGCGAGATGACGTACGCGACCTCGTTCTGGCGAACACTCGTGTCGAAAGAGGCGGCAATCATGTTTCCGTATCCCGCCACGACCCTTCCGGTAGCAAACGACATGTTACAATTCCTCCAGTTGCTTTACGATCTCCATCCCCTGATCCTCGCTTAGAGCGAGGCCCTTTTCCAGGATCTGGAGTTTCAATAGGTAGGCGAGAATGACGTCGAAATCGAAATCCCGGGACTCCGTCATTTCCTCGAGTTTTTCCCAGATGATCCGCTCCATGATCCCCTGCATCTCCTGCGGATCTTTAGCCGCGATCAGGCGCTCGATCCATGGGTGCTCGGCACCCAGCCCGAAATCCTCCGCCGTGCTCCGTTCGAGCGCTTCGACCACGTCCCCTTCTCCGACAAGGTGCTCGGAGGGTGCAAACCCCTTTCTGCGGGCTCGAACAGCCGCCATGACATTGCGCAGATCCCTTTCGAAGCGCAGATAGGCAGGCAGAAAATCCCCGGATGCCCTCTCGATGGCATACGCATAATAGGCTTCGTATAAAAGATCGAGATTTTTTGGAGAAGGCCCTTCCAAGCGCAGCATTTCCAGGACCTCGGCGAAATCCTCGGGGACCTCCTTCGGGGATTGGATCTGCTCTTTCCAGAACCCCCGACCGAAGAGCTGTGGGAATACTTCCACGTCCTTGCCGGAGAGCAGCCGTTCGATCTGCAGCACGTCGCCTGCCAGCAGGACCAGCTCGACCTGACGCCGATCCTCCTCGCTGAAGTGGTCCATCTCGTCCAGGAGATCGGCGATTCGGACCCGCAGCTTCCTGTCATCCGGGTGGAGTTCGGGAAGATAAGAAACGAGAAAGTAATACTTCATCGGTTTCCCAGGTCTTTCGTCTCAATGGTTCTGAAAAATTCACGGAACCGGGGCGAAAGATACCGGAGGAACAGCTCCAGAAACGCCTGGTCCGTAAAGTCGAGCCTGACGGCCTCGCCGTGCTTTCCGATGATGAAGCCGAAGGAGACCGCGCCGCTTTGCAGATTCAAGGCCAGCCGATCTGCATCCTTGTTCGCCAGGGTCTTGATCCACCCGAGGGCAGTCGATTCAAGTTTGTTATGCTGCTCTTTCGACACCAGGACATCGATCTCGGCGCGGCCCGGCTGCTTCACGTACTCCCGGACGCAGGTCGCGATGAGCTCCCTGAGGAATGCGGTGTCGTCCAGGGCGGAGGCGAGCATCTTCTGCACCGGGAAGGCGAGAAGGTTCTCTTCGATGGTGTGCTTGAGATCGCTGATGAGCTGGGTAGCCGCGATTTCCATGGAGGCGCGCAATTGTCTCCGTTGCCTCTCCGCGTCCTCTGCAGCCCTGGCGAGGATCCCCTCCGCATCGGATCTGGCGCGTGCGAGCATTTGGGCGGCTGTCTTCTCCGCATCCTCCACGATCTTTCTGGAGGCCTCCTGCCCGCTTTCCACCCCCTGTTTTCGCAGGGTTTCTATAAGTTCCTGCAATGTGTTGTCCGTCATGGCCACCTGTCCTCTTCTGTTCGGCTGACGCCGCAAAGGTTGTCCCCGGTTTCGGAGCCTGCTTCGTTATGGATTAGGGATGCAGACCCTGAAGACGTCCGAGATCTGTTGTCAACGGTGAAGGACCCTCTCCTTCAATCTGTGTTTTGGATTGCCGGGGGTCTTGGATGGACCTCCCGAACAGTTTCCATCCGGAAAGGGTCTTTTTGGCCAATCTCGGCGTCAATCTGCACGTTTGCTTGTGCGGCGGCCTGCAGGTCGCCTCCGCACAAACGCTTGATTGCCTTGATATTGGCCAAAAATCCTCCTTTTCGGATGGGAAACTGCGTTACACCGGATGTTTTCTTCCGGATGGGAAACTGCGTTACACCGGAAATTCTTTTCCGGATCGACACTAAGAAGCGTGCAAGGCCGTTCCAGAAGGCGGCGTCATGGGATCAAGCCCATGGGAAAACAGGTCCAAGCGAAAAAAAAGTGAAAACAAAATGTTTTCTATTTCTTACGTGTATTTCTCGATCAGCCACAGCAATGTGATGATGGCTGCGACAACGAAGAACAGTTTAACTGCAAAAATGCTTTGTTCCTTTATCGTATAGGTCTTAGGAGAATGATCCGGTATGGTTGCGTGTCGCGACCTGTCATCGGTCGTCTGTAATGGATTCGAATCCTTTTTGTTCATTCGATCACCTGTTATACAACGCACAGAAGACAGCCAAATCTGCATCAAGTGTGACGCAAAAATCCGATACTACTGCATGTTGCACTGAAAGAAAGTCAATGCACTTGTAAAATTTATGATTGAATGATTTTAAAAAGACTGTTTCAGGAGAAAAGGCAAGGAGGGGCTCGGACGAAAATCACCAGGATGTCTGTGTTTTTGGCACACTCAGCGGTTTCATCCAAATAAAAAGGATAGGTTTCACTGGCAAAGCCGGTTTGACCGCGTCCATGAAGTACGGACAGGAGAAAATCGGGTCCGGAAAGACGCGTGCGCTCTTCGGAAGAGAGGGCGATGGAAAAAGTGCTGGAGGGCAGGAAGGTGAGCCGAACGTTTTCTGAATCGAATGCGCCGCCGCGCCAATCGCCATCCCCATGCAACTGAGCGGCCGACGACGACAAACAAAGTGCAGCCAGCAAAAGCATTATGATCCAGGAACGGCATTTTAAAATTCCTTTTAACATAAAGATATTTCTAAAACCTTTCAAAATACTTGTCAAGCACTATTTGACATGCTTTATCTGCTGGGTTTTAAAGGAAAATGCGTTTTTTCCGCGATTGTAGACCCCCGAATAAACGTGCGGTGAAGGGAGGAGCAAAGCCTTCATCCTAATGGGCGCCTTATGAGGTCGGGTTTATGCGGCATGGCTCTTCTTCGGGGTCGGGGAGGCCCTGGACCGGATATCCCGGTCGATTTTTCGGTGGATAAGAGGAGTGAGGATCCCGTGTCTGGCGGTGTCACGCCGGTGCGGCCCTTTTTGGTTCAGCACGCAGCTTGACCTTTTGCCTTTCATCTGTCATAAAAAAAGGTTGCCGCAAAACGGTCATATTTTCCCTTGAGGTGGAATGAGCAGCACATGAGCCTTGTTACAGTCATGAATCTCTCTTTGACGTTTCTCAATCGGCCCCTATTCGAAGGGGTCGGTTTTTCGGTGGAATCCGGGGACCGGATCGGCCTCGTGGGCCCGAACGGGTCCGGCAAATCCACCCTCCTCCGGCTCATCACCGGTGAGATGGCGCCCGATGAGGGTGAGATCCGCATCGCCAGGGGGACGCTGCTCGGATATCTTCCGCAGGACGTTCAGGAGAGCCTGTCGGGTTCATTGCTGCAGGCGGTGATCGACTCCGTACCTCAGCGCAGGCAGCTGCGGGCGGACGTCCAGGAGGCGGAGGCCGCCCTGCGCGATGCCGGTGAGCCCGGCGAACAAGCCCGGTCGGCCGAACGGTTGGCCGAACTCCACGGACGGATCGACCACCTCGAACAGACGTATCCCCTGCACGAGGCGGAGAAGATCCTGATCGGCCTCGGCTTCAAACAGGAGGAGTTTTCCCAGCCCATTGCGTCCCTCAGCGGCGGTTGGAAGATGCGAGCGGCGCTGGCAGGCCTTCTTTATCAGAGGCCGGACCTTCTCCTCCTCGACGAACCTACGAACCACCTGGACATCCCATCGGTCCACTGGCTGGAGCAATTCCTGCAATCCTACTCCGGCGCCATGGTTCTAGTGAGCCACGACCGGGAGTTCTTGAACCGGCAGGTCAAGCGCATCATGAGCTTCGAGACCGAGGGCATGCGCGTCTATTCAGGAGACTATGATTTTTACCTCAAGGCCCGCGAAGAGGAGGAGCGCGCCCTCGAGGCCAAGGCCCGTAACCAGGAGCAGAAGGTCAAGGAAGCCCAGCGGTTCATTGAGCGCTTCCAGGCAAAGGCCTCCAAGGCGCGCCAGGCCCAGAGCAAGCTGAAGCTCGTCCAAAAGATGGAGATCGTCAAGACGCACAAACGGACGAAGACCATCCACTTCACGTTCCCCGCCCCGCCGCAGAGCGGCAGGGAGGTCCTGCGGATCGAGGGGCTTTCGAAGCGCTTCGGCCCCAAGACCCTTTACCGGGACGTCAACCTCAGGGTGATGCGGGGCGAGCGCATCGCGGTCATCGGCCCGAACGGCTGCGGGAAGACCACGCTCCTCAAGATGATCGCCGGGGAACTTCCGCCCAACGAGGGCGGCATCGCCCTCGGCCACAATGTGGAGATGGGCTACTTCGCCCAGCACCACTCCGACACCCTGGACCCGCGCAAGTCCGTCCTGGAGGAGGTCTACAGGGTCGTGCCGCATGAAACCGTGTCGTTCGTCCGGAACGTCTGCGGCGCCTTTCTCTTTTCCGGCTCGGATGTGGACAAGCCGATCGAGGTCCTCTCGGGGGGCGAGCGGGCGCGGGTGGCCCTGGCGAAGCTCCTGGTCAAGCCCGGGAATCTGATGGTGATGGACGAGCCGAGCAACCACCTGGACATCACGTCGTCCGAGAAGCTGATCGACGCGTTGACCGGCTACCAGGGGACCCTCCTGTTCGTGTCGCACAACCAGTCCTTCGTGAACCGCCTGGCCACGAAGATCTGGGACGTGGGGCCGCAGGGTGTCGAGGAGTATCCGGGGAACCTGACGGAATATTACGAGCACCTGGAACGGCTCGAAAAAGCGGCGCAGACGTCGGGGTCGGCCGCTGCGGCGGCGCCTCAAAATGGAGCGCCTGCGACGCTTCAAGCCCCCGAACCCTCCAACGGGCGCGCCCGCCCGAATCGGAAGGATCTCAAACGTGAACGGGCCGAACGGCGTCGGGTGATCTCCGAAAAACTTCGCCCGATCGAAACAGACCTTGCCAGGATTGAAACCCGTATCACCGAGCTTGAAGCCCTCCAGGCGGATGCCGAAAAAAGGCTTGCGGATCCGGAGGTTTTCAAGGATAAGATTGAAGGGGTCAGGCTGCTGACCCAATACAACCAGGCCAGGAGGGACTTGGCCGATCTGCTTGAACGCTGGGAGGCGCGGCAGGAGGAGCTCGAGTCCGCGAAGGCCGAATTAGGAGTGCTGGAAGAGGCATGATGGATATCAAAGAAGAACACAAGGCCCTGCTGCGCGGCATGGGGCTCGAAGACGAGGATTTCGCCCTTTTCGACGGCAAATGGGTGAAGTACGAGATCGACCCGGAAAAGGGCGCCAGGATCTATGACCCCTATTACCGCACCCATTACAACGAATATATCGGGATCGACGGGTGGAGCGCCTGGAGCAGCGAGAACGACACCTTTATGACAGATATCCTGAAGCCTGCCTGGGAAGAGGCCGAGCGGCGCATGGCTGCAAGCCCCAGGCCCGGCGACAAGGAAATCGCCGATGCCCTGCGCGCGAAGTTCGGGGCGAAGACCGAAGCAGACGAGCAATAGGACCGGTCGCCCCCGTCTCATCTTGCCGGAAGACCAGGGCCTTTTTCCGTCTCTGACCCCGAGGCGGGCACCCGTCCGAGACCTCCGCTGGATCGCCTTTTGAGCCTTTCCCTCATCATCGAGTATGTAAAGCAGCACCCGGATTTCAGGGACGCCTTCGTTCATCACCGGTATCTTCCTGCCCAGGAGGCGGTTTACGGAGAGGCTCCCCCGCTTCCGCCGGAGCTGGCCGCGGTGCCGGAGCGCCTGGGGATCACGCGGCTCTACTGCCACCAGTCCGAGGCCTTGCGCCTTCTCGATGAGGGAAGGAGCGTTGTCGTCGCCACCCCTACGGCGAGCGGCAAAACCTTGGTCTACACCCTCGCGGTGCTCAAAAGCCTCCTTGATGATCCGGAATCCCGTCATCTATACCTCTCCCCGTTGAAGGCCCTCGCACGCGATCAGATCAAACAGCTCGCCCCCTGGTTCGGGGGCGCCCTCGGCTCGTCCGTCCGCGCAGAGGTCTATGACGGGGACACCAGCGCCTACGCACGCAAGAAGACCCGGTCCGCGCCCCCGGAGGTGCTTCTCACGAACCCGGACATGCTCCACCGGGGGATCCTGGCCTACCACGAGTCCTGGAAGGAGCTTTTCAGCCGCCTCCGCTACGTGATCCTCGACGAGGTCCACGCCTATCGCGGCATATTCGGGTCCCATGTGAACCAGATCATCCGTCGCCTGAAGCGGGTGAGCCTGAGTTACGGCGCAAGCCCGCGCTTCATCCTGCTTTCGGCGACGGTGCACAACCCTGCGGAGTTCAGCCGAGACCTCATCGGAGAGGACGTGGCGGTGGTGGAGGCCGCGGGCGCCCCACGGGCGGGGCAGCACGTCGTGCTTCTCAATCCGCTCGCCGAGAGTCCGAGCTTCCTCTCGGCAAAGCTCTTCGCCGAGTGCATCCGACGGGGCCGCCGCACCATCGCATTCACCCAGGCGCGGGTTCTGACGGAGCTCATGCACGTCTGGGTTACGCAGCTCTGCCCGGAGCTGAAGGACCGGGTGAGCAGCTACCGGGCCGGGTTCATGCCCGAAGAGCGGCGGGTGATCGAACGCCAGCTCGCACGCGGAAAGCTCCTCGGCGTGATTTCCACGAGCGCCCTCGAGATGGGGATCGACATCGGCAACCTCGACGTCTGCATCCTCGTCGGCTACCCCGGTACCATGATCAACACCTGGCAGCGCGGCGGCAGGGTGGGGCGGGCCGGCCGCGAGTCCCTGATCGTCCTCTTCGCCAAGCCCGACGCCCTCGACCAGTACTTCATGAAGCACCCGGAGGCCTTCTTCGAACGCTCCTTCGAGGCCGCGGTCCTCGACCCCGACAACACCTACGTGGTGGAGAAACACCTTCCCTGCGCCGCGGCCGAGCTCCCGGTCACGCTCGAAGACCGCGCCTACTGGGGCGAAGGCCTCCCCCTGCGCCTCGACAAACTGGAGCAGGCCGGGGAACTGGTGCGGAGCGCCGACGACCCGCCCACCTGGTTCCCGGGCCGGCGCACCCCGCACCTGCAGGTGGACATCCGCTCCGCGGGGGAGCCGTTCACCATCTTCGACGCAGCGACCGGCGAGGCCGTGGGGACCATCGACGGGATCCGCGCCTTCAAGGAGTGCCACCCCGGGGCGGTCTATCTCCACCGGGCCTCGCAGTACCTGGTGGACGACCTGATCCTCTCGAAGCGCGACATCGTGGCCCACCGGGAGCAGCTCAAGTATTACACCCGCGCCCGGAGTGAAAAGGAGACGGAGATTCTCCGCATCCAGCGGAGCAAGCCGGCCGGGCAGTTCATCGTCCGGCAGGGGGAATTGAAGGTGACCGAGGTCGTGACGGGCTTCGAGAAGCGCGCCATGCCCGGCCAGACCCTGATGGGTGTCTACCCCCTGGAACTGCCCCCCACGACCTTCGAGACCGTCGGCTTCTGGATCGAGATCGATGCGGTGATCAAGGATTTCGTGGAGCGGAAGGGGCTCCATTTTATGGGCGGGATCCACGCGATCGAGCATGCGTCGATCGGCATGTTTCCGCTCTTCGCCCTCTGCGACCGGAACGATGTCGGCGGCATCTGCTATCCCCACCACCCGCAGGTGGGGAAGAGCGCCGTCTTCATCTACGACGGCCATCCGGGCGGTGTGGGGCTGGCCCAGCGCGGTTTCGACATGGTCATGCCCCTCCTCGAGAAGACCTACGAGCACGTCCGGGACTGCGGCTGCGAGGAGGGTTGCCCGTCCTGCATCCATTCGCCGAAGTGCGGGAGCGGCAACAAGCCGCTCGACAAGGCGGCCGCGCTCCTGATCCTTGAAGGCCTCATCGGGCGCATCCCCCTGAGCGACATGGCCGTCCCGGAAGCGGAAGAGTCGCCCGCCCCCGCCGCGGCCGCCGAGCCCGCGCTTTCCCCGGAGCCGAGGCGCGGGCCCCGCATCCTCTACTTTGACCTCGAGACCCGGAAGACGGCCCAGGAGGTCGGCGGCTGGCGGAACACCCACCTCATGCGCGTCGCGGTGGCGGTGCTTTTCGACGCCGCCCTCGACCGGTTCGCCGCCTACCGGGAAGAAGAGTTGGACGCGCTCATCGCGCACCTCCAGGAGGCCGAGCTCATCGTCGGGTTCAACATCCTCCGCTTCGACTACGCCGTGCTCGGTGCCTACACGAACATCGACCTCAGGGCTCTGCCGACCTTCGACATCCTGGAAGACCTTCATCGCCGCATCGGGTTCCGCCTGGGCCTGGGCCATCTGGCGTCCGAAACGCTCGAATCCGGCAAGACCGCCGACGGTCTTCAGGCCGTGGAGTGGTTTCGCCAGGGCGAGTGGAACAAACTGACCGAATATTGTCAAAACGACGTGGCTGTGACCCGTGACCTCTTTCAATTCGGCCTCGATCACGGCCACCTGGTCTACCGCGAAAAGCGGGAGCAGCGCCGGGTGAGGCTGCCGGTGGACTGGCGTCTCGAGGATCTTCTGAAGCGAACCCCCGGCGACCCACGAAAGGAGTGAAAGTCCCATGAAGGCATTCGAATGCCGCCTGTGCGGCACCTGCTGCTATGGCAAAGGCGGCATCGTGGTGAAGGATGAAGAAGCCCGCCGTATCGCAGAGTTCCTGAGGCTCTCCGAGGCGGCGTTTCGAGACCGGTACTGTGAGACCCTGCATGGCCGAACCTACCTCAAGTGCGGAGACGACGGCTATTGCATCTTTTTCGACCGCGAAAAGATGTGCCTCATCCACCCGGTCAAACCGGCCCGCTGCGCCCTCTGGCCGTTTTTCCCGGCCAACGTGAAGGACCCCCAGGCCTGGGAGCTCGCCAAAGACGCCTGCCCGGGGATCTGCCGCGAGTGCACCCATGAAGAGTTTGTCGCCCAGGCCCGCATCGAGGCCCCACAGGCCTTTACCGAGCCCCTCGTCGAGCCGCTCGAGCCCAAGCGATGACGAGGGCCGCGTGAACCCCTTCGAAGCCCTCGTCCGCATGATCTACCCGCCGAGGTGCGCAGTCTGCGGCGCCTTTATCGACGATGACGAACCGTTTGCAGACAGCGCCTATCCGCTTTTCTGCCAGGTCTGCCTCGCCCAATGGGAACCCCTTTCATCCCCCCTTTGCACCTGCTGCGGGCAGCCGTTTGCTGGGCCTCGGCAGGACGATCACCTCTGCGAGGCCTGCATCCGGAAGCCTCCTCATTTCGATGCCCTCCGTGCGCCGTTGATCTACGGAGAGACCCTCACGAAGGCCGTCCATGCCTTCAAGTACCGGGGGCAGGAGCACCTGGCGAAGCCCTTCGGGCGGCTCCTCGCCGACTACGCCGACCGGTGGCTCGAAGCGGCGCCCCGCCTTCTCGTGATGCCTGTCCCGCTTCACCCTCGGCGCCTCCGCGAGAGAGGCTTCAATCAAAGCCTCCTGCTCGCCCGCCCGGTGGCGAAGCGCCTTCAGGCGGACCTGGACTTCCTGTCCCTCACCAGGGTAAGATACACCCAAACGCAGACGGGCCTGGGACACGCCGACCGGCGCGATAACGTCCACGAAGCCTTTTTCCTGAAACGCCCCGCCTCCGTGAAGGGCCGGGACATCCTCCTGGTGGATGACGTCGCCACCACCGGCAACACCCTGAACGAGTGCGCCCGGATCCTCAAAAAGGCCGACGCCCGGAGCGTAAAAGCCCTGACCCTTGCCAGGGCCGTGTAAAGATCGAGAGGAAACCGCATGGCAAGACCGCACATTCCGGAAATCCCGTACCTGACAAAGATCGTCACGCTCCCCGCGGCGCAGGCGACGATCCGAAGGCTCAAAGCCGATGCCCGGCGCGTGGTCTTCACCAACGGCTGCTTCGACCTCCTCCATCCGGGCCACACCCGCTATCTCTCGGAGGCCCGCCGGCTGGGCGACCACCTCCTCGTGGCCGTCAACAGCGATGAGTCCGTCCGCGCACTGAAGGGCCCGGACAGGCCAATCCTCCCCCAGGACGTCCGCGCCGAACTCCTGGCCGCCCTCGCGTCCGTCGACCAAGTGGTGATTTTCGACGATCCGACCCCCTTCCAGCTGATCCAGGCCCTGCTCCCCGACATCCTCGTCAAGGGCGGTGACTGGGCCGAGGATGCCATCGTCGGCGCTGACATCGTCAGGGCCGACGGCGGCCGCGTGGAACGTATCCCCTTTCAGACCGGTTTTTCCACTACCTCCCTGATCGAAGAGATCCTCCGTCGCCACATCCCATAAGAAAAATAGCCCCCTCTCGATTTTCCTCGAAACGACCTCTTGCCATCCCCCTTTCAAGATGGTATAAAAAACTTTTCGAGCGCCCATAGCTCAGATGGATAGAGTGACGGACTACGAATCCGTAGGTCGCAGGTTCGAATCCTGCTGGGCGCGCCATAAAGACAATAATTTAGGCTCTTCCTCGGAGGAGCCTTTTGCTTTAGATGGTCTTCAGCGGAAGGATAGTGGGAGAAATCAAATCGGTATGGTGGATGAACGGCCTCTTGGTATTGACCACGCGGGCAAATAGGTATGGAGAAGGAAAAAAATATACACAATAAGTATAGGTTTACTCGCTATTCATTGATTTTGTTTGGCATTTGGATCAATTGAAATTGCTTGTCTGCCGTCTCCGGATGATGAAGTTACTAGCTGCGAAAAAGAGTTGTTCAAAAAGCTGTTCTGCAAAAAAACAAATTTTGTTGAAGTTATAGAATATTTTTTTGAAAGAGGGAAAAAAACTGTTTTATATACAGCTATATGCAGGTGCCAGACGATCCTGTATAATCAACCAGTTTAATACATTCACTTCTTTTAGCCGTTTTTCTACTGGCCATACCTGTTTAATTTTCGACCGCCGTTAATAGTCCATGCCCATGAGTTTCGTGCATCGCGCAGGACGAACGTCCTGCGCGCCGGATGATCCTCAGTCATTGTTATTCTTGTCGTCGCCATCGTTGCTCAGGTGCGACCTCTTCTGTATAGGTTGAGTTGCGTCCCAGTGCTTCCCGTCGAAAACAAGAACCAGCGGTTTATCGTCTTGCTGACTCAGAGGCTTCCCAGTTTTCCAGTCTAAGTTGCATACGGCCCACTGCCCATAGCGGTGCCCGTCAACTTCTCTTATCTGGATCACTCCGATTGGGCGCCGGTAGAGCTGGGCCATGAGTGGAACCATGCTAAGCCTCCCAGGTTCGAAGATTTCCTGTAAGTTCGGCACGGTGTAGGGGATTTCTCCGTATCGGGCCTCCTTCCTCAGTTCGCATATATGTTGAGCGAAGTTGAACAATTTGTCGGTTCGGAAGCTGTGGTCGGAAAGGCCGAAGCTGAGAAGCATCTTGGCGACGTCCGGATGGTCTGTAGCCGGCTTCCAAGATTCGCCCCCCTTCATCAGGGAATCAGTAAGATCGCTTACGACCTGCTGCGTTTCCAATCCTATGAGCTGCGCAACGGCCTTGAAAAATGAATCGCTCCCCTCCTGGCACGGAACGCGCTTCAAACCGAAGACTCTCTGGAGCGCCGCGGCTTCCCGGTCCGCATCATCGGGCGTCCGCGCCGTGCTTTTAGGTTCCTGTCCCCTCATTTCAAGGATTCTCTTCCGAAGCGCCCGAATCGCATCGGCTGCTGATTCGTTGCTCTTTTTCCTGGGAAACAGCTCGGATTGGCCGTCCCCATCCAGCCGCAGGCCGTTGAACGCCTCCAGTTCATCAAGCATCCCTGCAAATGCCCAGGCCGAGTTGGGCTGCACTCCATCCTCTCTCATCGCATCGACCCACGGTTTCTTCGTTTGCTTGAGGAAATCTCTGAAGAATTCCCCATCGTTCCCGGCAATGTGCGGCAGCAGGGTGACGCAGAGCCGCCCCTGGTATTCGCGCAGCAATCCCTCACGATTTTTCCCATGCAGTTCTTCAGGCAGTTCGCCACAGAGCGAGTCGGTTTCCTCCTCCAGGGTTCTAAAGAATTTTGGCACTTCTTCCAGGAAGTCAGATTCATTCAATTCCTCGATCAATGACTTGAAGGCCTCCCCCGCCTGCTGCGGGTCACTTATCCGGGCATTATGGAGTTCCAGAAGACCGCGGATGAACCCGTGAATGAACTCGGGGTCCTGGCTGGAAAGCCAGGGGTACACTGCATCGCAAAGCTGTTCCTGTTCGGTTTTCGAGAGTGCCTGGTTCTGCTCGGTTCCGTCTCTGGAGCCCCATGCCTGCAGATCGTTTACGTCACTTATGATCCTCAGAACGACCCTTTTCGGCACAACGGGAGGTCTACCCGGCCGTTGCCTGCTCTCGGCAATCTCAGGGCTCGCCTGACTCCTCTGTGCTGCTTCCGCTATCTGAATCAGCTCCGATACGAAATCGGAGTAGGTGGCGTCAGAGGGCAGCTCATTGCCTGTGACGATCTGCCAGATCCTTTTTAGATCGTTCCAGTCATACTCCGTATTGTCTTGACGTTCATCCACGAACCTTCCGATGATGCCATGAATCACAAACAGATACGCATTGTAGTCCCGGCTGTCCTGGAACAACCCGCGCCACTTTTCCGGGTTGGTCAGATGCAGGAAGGCTGCCTTCTGCTGCTCATCATGGAGTGTTTCTGCCAGCTCCGCGCGCATGATGGCGTTGTATTTCGACAAGTCATGAGGCCCCTTCATCGCCCTTGTGAGCCGGCCTGTGATGGAGCCATATCCTTCCGACCCCACCTCGTAGAAGGAACGCTCCTCTCTGTTCAGAAGCGCAATGGTATGAATGTTGTCAGCCACGAACTCGACATACTGCCGGTAATCTGCCAGGGGTTGTTTTGATCCAGGCAGAAACACCCTTGTTAGATGCAGGTAGGCCTCTCGCTCTTTCGCGTTCAATCCGGTGGGCATCAAGTGTTCACGCAAGGATTCGGCTTCGATCCTCTGGACTAGATTGGGCACACCCTGGGTCTCGCTCGACTCCTTCGATAGCAGTCTCGCGAAGATCTCTTCCGGAGGGCGCCGATTCGTCCATGCCAGGATGGGATCAGGCAGTGTCTTGCTCCCATCCCTCGATGGCAGTCTCCGCAAGATCTCTTCCGGAGGACGCCGATCCCACCGTGCCATGCCCTGATCCCTGTACTGCCGGTCATAGTCCGTGTCGACGCCGTCTTTGTCCTCCACAGCCCACAGGGTGTCCGCCGGGGAAGCCATGGCGGGATGCTTGAAGTACCATGTCGCGACTTTATCAAGGACCTTGTGCACTAACCCAAAATCGGTTTTGGCCCACCACGCCATGGAGGGATGCAGTATGACCTCCATCAGGAATTTTCTGTCCTGCGATGTCGTACCCTCCGGCAGCGCTCGTTGGAAGCAGTTAAGTTCCTGGATGAATTGAACGGAGTATTCCCCATAAAACGTTCGGACTCGCTTCAGAAAGGCGGTGAATGCCTTTTCGAGTTTTCCTTTGATATCCTGGTCACCGATGGTTTCAGAATGATGGCGTGTCCATTCGGTAATGCATTGGCGGGCAAAGCTCTCAAAAAATTCATACACGTCAGGATCATGGGCTGTTTGCGGAGTCATTGCGCTCTCCTGCATGGCCGGAAAGCGATCTGTTTTCGTTCGATCAGGGTCTTCTGTATCGGGATCAGTGTTATCATCCGGCGAAATTTCGTGCCTCTCAGACAAATGTTGGAAGGATTTCTCCAAGATTACCATCAACCCAGTATTTTTACGGTTATCACTATCTGGCTGGATAACTGACTGGTCTTCGACAAATGGCTCGAAGAATGGAGAGCATTCGCAGCTGCTGTGCAAATCCTTTGAAGCAAACAACTCGCGTTCCATACATTTCCGGTTCTCGGCTTCTATTTCTTTGTATTTCTTGGCCAGGGCGTCGGCTTCTTTCACCTCCAACGCAGTCAGGAAACCGCGGTATCGATGGCTCAGGTCGCGAATCACCAGGTTGCTGACATCGTCCCCATGTTCGTCCCTGAGCGCTTCTTTGAATTGGAAGCGCAACTGCAGGTCGACCTGACGCTCGGGCGCAACCCTCCGCCACTGGTGCGGAGTCCGGATCAATTGGCGTTCTATATAATCCCGGCAGTCTCTTCTGCTGCCTCCCCAGGTATTCCATGACCAGCCGGTCCCCCGGACGGATGCCCGGCCATCATCATCGAAGATCATCGCTATCCTGCCGCCCTTATCCGCCGCTTGCCTGAAATCATCAATCTTCAAAGCCATCTTCATCCCATCCTTATCTAGATCATCCGGAAATGATTTCCCGGTAGAATCCAGTTTCCAATCCGGAAATGATGATTTTTCTTCACACCCTTCGGGTGCTCAGTCCCACCGCTTCGCAGTGGCTTCCGGTTTGGCCAATATTAATGAAATCAAGCGTTTGCACGGACCAGGTCTGCAGGTCGCCGCACAAGCAAACGTGCGGATTGACGCCGACATTGGCCAAAAAGACCATTTCCGGATGGAGACCATCTTGCCTTCGAGGTGCCCCGACCGAGCCTCCAGCATCCGGGCAAGGCCATCAGCCGAGTGGTAGGTCGGTCAGAAAATAGCGTACCGCCATTGTCGCCAGAGCATCGGCTCGAGCAGTGCCATTCCGCCTGCTGAGTTGGAACACTATGCTCTTGGCAAATTCAATGCCAGTTGGCGGTTCCTGCAGACAGGCAGACATCTGCGCTGTGCCCGGACATGACGTAACATTTGGATTTTATGAAAGCATCACAACACGATCAGCCACGTTCAAAAAATTCGTTCTCATTCTCGTCCAGGCTCGGGAAAAAGCTTGTGCACATTACGCTGTGCATTTGGGAGAAGCCCCTGCTGCATGAGAGATTGGTTAACCACCGGCTAAGTTCTCTTCACCTTCCTGCTGAGAACCGCCGCGGTATGAAAGAAAATTTTGATGTCCTTTACAGGGGGCGTGGAAAAATGGCCGGATGCAAGGTCTGCGAAATCCTGTGTAATAGGTCGAAATGACAGTCGAAATTTGATTCCGATTGTGCAATTTTGACCCTTTTTGCAGATCAGTTTTTAAGCAGGAGAGACCGGGCATGGGTAAGCCCGGAGGACTTCATGTCCCGGTCTTTGGCAATTGATTAACGCCGGCCGAAAAATGGACAAAATGAGCGGTTTAAAAAGCACCGAGGAGAGTACCGGGGCATAGCTGTACACGGGGCGGCGAACGGCTTCGCGAAGAAGCAAAGCCTGTGGGAGCCGGATACGTTCGAGAAAGAGCCCGCCGGCTCTCCAGGAGGGTGGAGGCAGGAGCGAAGGAAGATTTTTGGTAAGCGATCACGGGGTCTGGATCAAAGGGTGGGCTGAGCAATCCAGGCGAGGTCGGGTTCCTGACCTCGGAAGTAAGTTCGCGGGGCGGCCGTCGAACCTCCGGCAGGTTTCTAGGTTCGTTTCCGGCCTTGGGCGGAGGTCCCCCCTCTGCAATCGAAGCAAAGGGCTTCCAGCGCGCCTTCGAAGTGGATGTGGAAGATCGGACTGTGGCAGCGGCTGCAGACCGGCGGGTCGATCCTGCGGGTCACGGGATTGTAGGTCAAGAAGAATTGCCGGGTTTGCCTGCCTATGGAAAGGCGGCAGATGATCCTTCTGGCCGGGGTACGTATCTGCATGGCCGCAGCCGGTTTCAGGCGCACCTTGACGCTGTATTTCTTGAGCAGATCGTCTCGCTTGCTGGCCAATTCAGAGGGTAGTCCGTCGATTTTGCTTTGCCGGTCTCTGCGTGCGTTGTCCGAAAGCCCGGGTTTCTCCAAGGCCTTGAGCATCTCCTGCTCCAGGCCGGTGTAGTATTCGACGAGATTGGCCAGATCGCGCTTGAAGCGGCGGGCCATGCTCAGGCGAAAGGATTCGAGTTCCTCCTCGATAAGCCGGCGGGCGGTTTGTTCGACCGCTTCACCCAGTCGGGCGATGTTCCGTAGGGCATCCTTTTCCGGAGGCGCATACACCGCCTGACACTGTGCGGCATCCAGCGCCTGGGTCATCTCGGGGACGAAGCTGCCCGTATCCGCATTGAATACCATGGGCAAAAGGCCCTCTTTCTGTTCGTCGCTCTGGGCCGTATACCGGACAATCAGCAGAAGGTAGTTCGCGAACACCTCGGCAACGGTTTCGATGGAGGCCGCGGCACCGTAAAAGGTCATCTGTTCGTCGAGCAGCCGGTGAAAGCCGCCGCTCTTCACGTAATCGAATTCCAGACGACAGCCGGCCAGCGGGATCTTGCTCAATGCCCCGCCGATCATGCGGTCCAAAAGAGGGGTGCCGTATGCGATGGAGTAACGCCGGTCGCTGTCCGCCCCTGATTCGCTGTCTGCGGAGATGAAGATGTTCTCGGGGGCATCCAGGAGGGCGCTCAGCGCTTCGGGGAGAAGCGCTTCGAGGGTCGATTCGCGTTTCTCCACCGCCGCGCCGTGCAGTTCCAGAAACCGCTCGGCAAATGCGAGGGGTTCGGTCTCGGCCTCAAATCTCATAATTTTCCCCAAAAAGCTTTTCATCCAGGGATTTGGTTCGTTCATATCCCGTTTTGCAGCGTTTCAGACGGGCGGCGAGTTTGTCGAAAGCCGCTTTACGGTCGTTGTCCGAGGTTGTGTTGATCCAGATATCATAGACGATGTCCGAAAAATCCTGCTCATCCCGCATGCGGCCGATGATCATGTCGATCTCACCGATCACCATTTCGAACATATTGATTTTCCGGTCGAGGATGTCCAGGATGTACTCTTCCACCGTTTCTGCGGCACACAGGTTGTAGATCATGACCTCGCGGGTCTGCCCGATACGGTGGATGCGTCCGATCCGCTGTTCGATGCGCATGGGGTTCCAAGGTAGATCATAGTTGATCATCCGGCAGCAGAACTGCAGGTTCCTCCCCTCGCCGCCGATTTCGGTCGTGAGGAGTACATCGTGTTCGGTCCTGAACTGTTCGATGGCCCGCTCCTTTTGCGGGTTGGACATCTGTCCGTGAAACACGCTGTGGCCGATCCCGTTCCAAGTCAGCACATCGGACAGGTGATCGAGGGTGGCTCGATAGGTGACGAACACGATGATCTTGTCATGGGCGGACTGGATCAGTTTGATCGCCATTTTGTTCTTGCCCGTGTCCCCCATGGAACGGGTCAGGTTCCGGATCGCCCGAATCTCCTCCATGAGCAGGGCCGGGGGTTCCTGCTTCCGCGCGAATTCGGAGAGGGTTTTCTCCACCGCCGCAGGCGAGGATCCGGCCTCGGCGAGCAGGTGCTTCAGGGCCATTCGGTTACGGGGGCCCTCAGACGCGTTGAGGCCGCGGACGAGGTCGGATACCCGTTCGTAAAGCTCGATTTCCGACGAAACGGGCTCCGTGCGGATGGTTTCGGCAAATCGTGGCGGGATCTGGATATTGGCGACGGCTCGCGTGTTGCGGATCATCACCTGGTCGAGAAGGCCCTTCAAACGGGTGCGGTTTTTGGGGTCCGTGGGATCGCCCCGCGTCATGAATTCTTCCTTGAAGGCCGAGGAGGTCTTGAGCTGGCCGGGCTTGAGGAGGGTGATCAGGTTGTAAAGCTCCATGAGGTTGTTTTCCACGGGGGTGGCCGTCAGCATCAGCAGGAAACGTTTCTTGAGGACGTTGAGGAGCTTCCAGTTCTGGGTCGTGTGGTTCTTGAAATGATGGGCCTCGTCGGCGATGACCAGGTCCCAGTCCCGGTCGGCCACGACGGTAAAATTCTTCTTGGACTTTGCGATGTTCACGGAGGCCACGATATGAGGCTGCTGCCAGAAGGCATCGCCCAGGGTTCGAAAGTCACGGTCGTCCGTCGAAACGAAGTCCATGCCGAACTTGGACCGCAGTTCTTCCTGCCACTGGCTGACGAGCGGTGTAGGCGTGAGTATCAGGACATTCCGGATCATCCTGCGCATCCAGTATTCCTTCAGGACCATGCAGGCCTCGATGGTCTTACCCATGCCGACCTCGTCGGCCAGGAGAGCCCGGCCCCGGAAGGTCTTCAGGATCTTGCGGGCCGTCTCCTCCTGATAGGCCAGGGAAGTAATGCCCTGAAGGTTACTGAGGCACAGGAGGTGGTCGAAGGTCTCCTTGAAGCGCAGCCGCACCGCGTCCATGACCAGGTCGTACTGCTCTCTGGATGCCGGAAATGCATCGCTGAAGGCCGCCGCGATGCCGCTTCCCTCCATCTCCAGGATCAGGGGAATGTCCAAAGCGGAACAACCGATCGAAGGATCGATGAGCTTCGAAGTGGATTGATCCGGGTTCGGCGGACGGTCTGAAGGGGATGATTGCCGGTCGGCCGCCCTTTGCTCATCAGAGAAGGAAGCGCCGTTCGTTTTACGGGCCGAAAGGTAGGGTTCGGCCTTCACTTTGCCGGTGCGCCGCCCGGGTTGGGTGTTGCGAAGGAATCCTTCGGAGCGCTGCATGATCTCGGCGAGCGCGATGATCTGGTCCAGGTCCTTTTCGAAGGATTTCCGTTTCCGAACCTTTAAATCGGCCTGACGGGCCTTGAGGTCCGCGGCGATTTCCGCCGCCTGCCCAGGTTCGTTGTCTTGCAGGAGATGCTTGCACAAGTTGAGGATGGCTTCATTCTCGAGGGGCGCATTTTGGAGCAACCCCATTCTGTGGAGCTGGAGGAATGAATCTTTGATCAATGCCTCGTTGTTCGTCAGCTTGCCCAGCCGCGCGAGATCGGAGAGAGCCTCCCGGTTTTCCGGATCCTGCTTGAGGATTTTTCTCAGAAAGGTCTCGGCCTTTTCGTATTGCTTCAATTCCGAATAATACCAGGCGGCTTCGAGAAACGACTCGATCTTTTCCCGGCGTGTCTTGCGTAAAGACTGCTGCAACCGCTCTTTCTGCCGCTGTTGTCTGCGTTTTGAGCGGTTTTTGTCGGAACTGGTCGCCATCTGCCTGCCTGGTTTATAACATTTTGATTTTACAATATATTAACTTACCTAGCATATCCGACGAACTGGAATTTGTCAAATGCTGAAGGACGATCTTGGCCGGGTGTCATGGATGACATCGACTCTCCATGTATTTTCCTGCGGTCTGGGGCTTTGGACCGGGTCGAACGGCGGTTTGAGGGTGGGGTGATCCACAGAACGTTGTTCGATCAGAGCGAGCGGACCTGACGGGCTTGTGTCCGGTCGCGACGGTTGATTTTAGGGCTTGCTAAAGTTTTAAAAAAAAAGAAAATTCATCATCTCAAGGCGGGAGATGCCGGTCCGGGTCTGGCCGGAAGGACAAAATTGTGTATTCTTCCGGCTGGTTTTTCCCATTCGGGTGCAGGATTGTCCGGCGCACAAGCCGCTGAGGCCGGTGCCATCGAGGTTTTTGAATTTCCGGGCGTCGAGCGGTGCGTGATGAGGCCAGTCTGTCCGGATGGTGGACCCCGGTTGCATTCCGCCTTGAAAGCCTTGGGTCGGTTCTGCAGTGGGGCATGGGCGACATTTATAAATGGAGGAAGTTGATGAAAAAGATTCTGGTGTTGGTGTTGGCCCTTATGGTGGGTCTCTCGTCCCTGGTTTACGCTGGAGGCGATCAAAATCACGGCAGCAAGGGGCAAGGATCGACCGGTACGACTGGAGGAGGATCGACGACTCAAACTCGCGGCAATTAGACTTCATCGAATCCGAAAGGCGTGAAAGCCGGGCATCCTTCGAAAGTGCGGAGGGATGTAGGTCTGCCCGCGCCTTTGAGGCGAGATGTTTCTCACTCGTGCCCATCGGGAAATGATTTCCGGGTAGAGACCGGTTTCCAATCCGGACAGGAAAGGCTTTCGCTTATCGAGGGAATCAACTGTCCATGCGGAGGCGATCTGCAGATCGCCTCCGCATGGACAAACGTGCAGATGGGCGCCGAAACGGATCTTCCTCGGACGCCTCGGCCATTACGGGTTCTCCATATGGTCTTGCGCGCAGGCGATGGCAAGGCGCCATGCGGTGCCGTGCAGGTCGACGGTCCGCCAAAAGGCCGTCTTTTTTACGGGAATTTTCCCTTCTTTCAGATAAAAGCTGTAAACACCCTCACCATCAGGGGTGGAAGCGATTTTTTCACCGAGTGCAACCAGTTCGGGAAAGGGTTGGTACAGCGCATCCGTAAAGAGGTTCCGTCCGATTTGTGCCGCATCCACATCGTAGATGATCAGACCGTCGGTCTGCATCAGGAAGATGTCGACCGGCAGGTTGGAAGAGACCGGTCCGATGATGCCGGACAAGAGGTATTCCGGCGCAAAAAGCGCCGAGACGGAACCCATGAACCGTAGGTCGAAAGCAAATACGGGATGGTGGATGACAGCCGCCTGCGGGCCTTCGACGGAGCGGAATGAATCGCTCAAGACCGGTTCGTGCGTCTTGAACAGTCTGACCATGTGGGTCTGAGCGCTGATGTCGCTGCCCTCGGATGCCCTGTGCCCCGGGGGTTCGACGGCCACCATGATCCCTTCAGGGCTGACTGTTTCGCAGTCGATGATGTAAGGGTTATCGGCGTAGACCTTTCGAAGCACGCCCCGGGCAGCATCACCCGTCAGGTCCTCTCCGGCGAGCGCCTTTGCGCTCTGCATCAGATCACCGTCGATTTTTTCCAACGCGTCCGTCACCTCCGACTGCAACTGCACCAGGAGTTCCTGCAGCTCTTCCCGGGACAGGAGCAGCCTTTCATCGGTCGAGTCGGGAACCGTCAATTCACCCGTGACGATCCTTTGCTGCAGGGAGAGAGCGGTGTGATAGGCTTCGGAGGGGATCAGTTTTTGGTTCTGGTCGTCATAAACGAATCCAACGCCTTTCTCCTTCAGTCCGAAGGTCTTGAGCCCTCCGGAGAAACGCCCCTCCGCACGGGCCTTGACGCTTTCGAACACCGCGACATCGATGTGTTTGAGCATGCTGGTCAACACCAGACCGGGCGCCTGAGCGCTCTGGTCGACGTCTACGCCGATCGCCAGCCGGTTCGTCTCCTTCGCCGCCCGGAAAAGTCCGGCACCGGTACCGCCCGATGCGTGGTAGATGATGTCCGCCCCTTCCTGGTACATGCGGTGGGCGATCTGGTATCCTTTGTCAGGATCATTGAAGGCTGCACCGGTTATCCCGGCATATTTCGACAGCACGAGGATATCCGGGCGGCCGGCGCGTGCGCCGGCCAGGTACCCTGCCTGGAATCTCCGGATGATCGCGTTATCCATCCCGCCGATAAAACCGATGGTCCCGGTCTTGCTCGTGAGGGCCGCGACAGCCCCGACGAGATAGGATCCTTCCTCCTCCCTGAAGACAAGCCCGGCGAGATTGGGAGGCAGCGGCATGGGGCGCCCCTTGTCGTCGCGCCTCATGCTGTAGTCCACACAGACGAATGTCTTGCGGGGGAATTTCAGGGCGAGCTGATTCAGCTTCTCCGAGAAGGCGAAGCCGACGCCGATGATCAGGTCCACATCGGAAGCCGCGGCCGCATCGACGGCATGGTCGCGGTCCAGCCTCCGCTCCTGATCCACGTAAACGGCCTCGACCCCCAGTTCGGCAACCGCTTTTTCTAGGCCTCTGTGGGCGGCATCGTTGAATCCGCCGTCGCCTCTTCCACCGATATCGAACACGAGCACGACCTTCAAAGGGGTCGGGTTCTGGGCGGGCGAATTCCCCACCGGAACAAGAAAGACCAATGAGGCAAACAACAAAGAATAGACCACGTGTTTCACTTTCATCTCCTGCCTCCAAAAGGGTCGGTCGAGATCCTCCATCACCCCTTATTGCGCCGGGATCTCAGGGCATGCTCTAGGATGTTCACTTGAGAGTCGAGGGCGAATGTCCGAGCCGACAAATATCTTGCCTGGAGAGGTACAGGTGCCACGGCATATAACAGTTTCCATCCGGAAATGGTCTTTTTGGCCAATCTCGGCGTCCATTTGCACGTTTGTTTGTGCGGCGACTACCAGGCCATTTCCGCGCAAGCTATGGATTTCCTTGATATGGGCAAAAAAACCTCATTTCCGGATAGAAACGGTGGTTTGAATCGGCCAAAGATCTCAAGCTTTTCGAAGTGCAGTTCCGGTGGGCCATTTCCATGCCATGTTCACAGCAGACACTGACCCGCGCCGCGTGAGGCTTTGGGCCAAAAAGACCGGACTCGCGGTCGGAGCCGAAGTGAAGAGAAAAAAAAGCTCTCTGTCTCAGGTGCTCCTATCGAGGGAAGAAAAATTCAAGGCGCGCCAACCATCTGGTCGGCACGCCTTTTTATTGAACCCGTTTCCTGCTACTAGCTGATTTTCATTCGGAAAAGGTTTTGTTGGCCAATCCCAATCTCAACTTTCACAAATGTTTGTGCAACAGCGTGCGGGTTGTCTCCGCGCAAACGCTTGATTTTCTGGGTAGGCACCAACATTTCCATACCCGGTTGAAAATCTATGCGTAACTGATCAACATTTGTATAGCAATATTACCGGTACTACCTTTTTGGGGTGCTCTTTCCGCTATTTTTTCCTGCGTTTTCCCCGGCCGGAAATATAACGTATGCCGCTCAGGCCCATGAGACCGGCAAAAATGAGCATGCCCCACTGAGACAGGGTCGGCACGTTCAATGGATTTGGCGACACAATGGGATAATCGTCATCTACCGGCGGCGGCGCACCTTGTTTGGTGATGGTGATATTCCTCACATTGGACGCACACTCGTTCCAAGCCGTCACGACGTAATTTCCCGGGATGACATCGATGCAGTTCTGCTGGTCTAAATTCTGCGTATATTCCTGGTACAGCCCCGGCCCGCTCAGTTCCACGCGAGTCGCGCCGTCTGCCTGCCAGCAAAGTTGAGAAGTGCTCTGATCAAAAGGAATGGGATTGGGATTTGCACTTACTGAAATTCCAGGCTCCTCAGCGATACAAACGATCTCGAGACGCTGAATGGTGATGTCCGTCTCAGAGGAACTGTTTGATTGAGGAATACGCATCAGGATACTGTCTACACCCTGAAAGGCAGAAGGATCGCTGAAACTGGAAAATAAGATGGTAAAAGACTGCACAACATTTGTGTCGGCTAATGCGATAGATGCCATGCTGCTTCCGTTGATTGTAAGAATCAGACTGGACACCTGATCACTGGTAAGATCGATCTCTATAGCATTACCCTCTTCCGTTAAATCAAGCGATGTCATTCCAGCCCATCGCACTTCGCCCCAACCTTGAACAGTAGAAGCCTGGTTATAGGTGAAAAAGCCGCTTCCAACATTCATCGTAAAATTGTTAAGGGAAATTGCGGTGCAATCTAGACGCATCTCTCGGGTTCCGCCAAGGATGCCCGGCCCCGAAGTAGGATGCCAGCCGCCGCCATCTGGCTCCGGGCCAAGTTCATCGGTTGAAATCGTTTGAGTCGTCTGAAACGTGTCGATAAAGACGTCAGCACTGGCCACCCCGGCTGAAAAGATGAACATTAAGGCAGCGACCACGATGAGGGGCGCTTTGCTCCATATTCCACCTGTAAATCCGCATCTGAATCTCATTCCCACTCCTCCTCCTCAATTATGAAACGTGTTAATAAACCTCATTTTTCCTCAAACAGAACAACTTGCAGCCTATCGAATTCCTGCCTCTGGTATCTCTGGTTCAGAATAGGATTTTAAGCGTAACTTCCTTTGCGGCAGTAGACCACAGGAGGTCTTAACTGTCAAGCAAAAACCCGAACAGACCCATTTACCCTTCAAAATTGTGCGCGCCGATAAAGGGTTTTCCAATGCTGTTGATGCTGGAACTAACCGGATGAATTTCGACGATCCAGTGTACGTTTGGGTAACCAAGCCTGCTATCATGGCGTTTTTGCGGAAGGCGAGGGATTGACGACCCGGAGGGGTGTTTTACTTGAACATTATGTCTGTGGTCCCATCGGAAAAACGATTCTCGGTGGTCTGGAACTTTATTAAGGATGCTATTTCGTTGATTTAATTTGTTTATTTGGGCAGCCTCGGCGTCGACCTGCGCGTTGGCTTGTGCGGGGATTTACGGGGGGGTTCTGTGCAAACATTGTATTCCCTCGATATTGGCTGAACTGGGATGCGCCATGCAGCCGGTGAAAAAAATCCACATTTTCGGATTGGAAATCTGGTGGTGCTGGGTAATCATTACCGGATGGATACTTTTTCGGGGAAAAGAAACGGACCTGACATTGCTGTTAGAAATTGGATATCTGTATTTTCTGGTCGCTAAGGCGTAAAATATAATATTTGGTGTCCATTGGGAGAAAAGCATCCTGCGCGACCAAGTTTCCACCCCGGGAATGAGGAGTTCTTGCCGATATCAAGGAAGTCAAGCGTTTGTCCGGATGCGACCTGGTGGTCGCCGCACAAGCAAACGTGCCGATTGACGCTGAGATTCGCAAAAAGGACTATTGCCGGATGGAAACTTTTTAAGAGCTTCGCGCAGAGGTCTGTCGAGAAAAGAATATGGTAATCATCGATGCATTTTGGAGGGAATATGACTTACGACGCGGAGGCACTGCGTTATCATGAGGAACCAAGGCCGGGGAAGATCGAGGTCATCCCGAGCAAACCGTGTCTGACCCAGACGGATCTGAGCCTGGCCTATACGCCCGGGGTCGCCGCGCCCTGCCTGCGCATCGAGCAGGACCCGGACGCCTCTTTCAACTACACCACCCGCGGCAATCTGGTGGCGGTCATTACCAACGGGACGGCGGTTCTGGGCCTGGGGAATATCGGCCCGCTGGCCGGCAAGCCGGTGATGGAAGGGAAAGCGGTCCTGTTCAAGCGGTTTGCCGACATCGATGTCTTCGATATCGAACTCGACACGCGCGACCCCGACGAGTTCATCCGGACCGTCAAGCTCCTCGAGCCGACCTTTGGGGGGATCAACCTCGAAGACATCCGGGCCCCCGATTGCTTTTACATCGAGGAGCGGCTCACCGAGATGATGTCCATCCCGGTGTTCCATGACGACCAGCACGGAACGGCCATCATTTCGGGGGCGGCCTTGCTCAATGCGTGCGAGCTCGCAGGGCGTCCGCTGGAAGAGAGCCGGATCGTCGTCAACGGCGCCGGCGCCGCGGGGATCGCCTGCGCCAGGATGTATGTGGAACTCGGTGCCAGGAGAGAAAATATCCTGCTGGTCGATTCGAAAGGCGTTATCTACAAGGGCCGGGAGGAGGGGATGAACCCTTACAAAGAAGCCTTTGCAGGCGAGACGCCGATTCGGACCCTGCAGCAAGCCGTCATAGGGGCTCACGCCCTGGTCGGGGTCTCGACGGAAGGGGCCTTCGACGCAGACCTCCTGGCCGGGATGGCGAAAGATCCGATCATCTTCGCCCTGGCGAACCCGGAGCCGGAGATCGGCTACTATGAGGCGAAGGCTGCCCGTGCGGATGCGATCGTCGCGACGGGCAGGTCCGACTATCCGAATCAGGTCAACAATGTGCTGTGTTTCCCCTTTCTGTTCCGCGGCGCCCTCGATGTGCGCGCGACTACGATCAACGCGTCGATGAAGGTCGCGGCTGTTCGCGCCCTGGCTGGGCTGGCCCGTGAAGACGTGCCGGATTCCGTCATTCGAGCTTACGGAGGGCGCCCGATTCGCTTCGGACCGGATTACCTCATTCCGAAGCCCCTGGATCTGCGCGTGCTTCTCACGGTGGCTCCGGCCGTGGCGAAGGCCGCCGTCGAAAGCGGCGCAGCCCGGATCAGCCTGCCCGCAGAGCCTGATTATGTCCAGATCCTCGAATCGCGCCTGGGCGCCGAGCGGGAGATCCTCCACAAGGTGGCGGTCCAGGCCCAGCAGGACCCCCGGCGGATCGTCCTTCCGGAGGGGGATAACCCGGTCATCCTGCGGGCCGCGCACGAGGTCGCCCGCGAGGGCATTGCGAGGCCGCTGCTCCTCGGGAACGAGGAGAAGATCCGGTCATTGGCCCGCGAACTGCAGGTCTCGCTGGAGGGTGTGGAGATCTTGGACAACTTCAAGAGCCCGCTTTACGACCGGTTCGTCGATGTGCTTTTCGAGAAGCGGGCCCGCAAGGGGTGGTCCTTGGAGGAGACCCGCCGTCAGTTGAGGAGCCGTTTCGTTTTCGGGGCGGCGATGGTGCTCGAAGGATATGTGGACGGACAGGTCCACGGCATCAGCCGCTCCTATCCGGATGCGATCCGCCCGGTTCTGCAGGTGATTCCGAGGCGGTCGAATATATCCAAGGTTTCGGGCAGCTACCTCCTCATTCTTAAGGGGCGGACGCTGCTTCTTGCCGATACGACGGTGAATTTTCACCCCTCGGCGGAGGACCTCGCGGAGATTGCGCTGCTCGCTTCGGAGCAGGCGGCCTTCTTTGACATCAATCCCCGGATCGCCATGGTCTCCTTTTCCAACTTCGGCAGTACCCGGCATCCAGATGCCAGGGTTGCCGAAGAGGCGGTGAAGCTCTGCCGGCAAAAGAAGCCGGATATGGTGATAGACGGAGAGATGCAGGTGGATACCGCCCTTTCGGAGGAGATCGTCAAACGGCTCTACCCCTTCTGCCGGCTCGGGGGGCCGGCGAACGTGCTCATTTTTCCCAATCTGGACGCGGGGAACGCCGCCTTCAAGCTGCTCGAATACGCCGGCGGCGCGAAGGCCGTGGGCCCGCTGCTGATGGGGCTCAGCAAGCCCTTCAACGTCCTTCAGCGCAGCAGCGACATGGAAAATGTCGTCCATGTCATCGCCATCACGGTCGCACAGGCGCAGGAAATGAAGGTGCAGGAAGGAAAAGGGGATGATCCGGGGCTGGACGAAGGCACAGCCCAAGGCGGTCAGCGGTTTGGAGGGGCTTGACATAAAAGGCCTGTCTTTTTAGACTGCCTGTCTTGAAACCGGTGTCCGGTCAAACCGATCCACATCAACAGGCTGTAATCATCAAGCCTTGGGCGGCCGCGATTCCAGTCGGCGGCCTGGCGGGTTTTTAGAAAGGGAGCGGGATATCGATGAAGATCTGTAAGCGGCTCTGTATCATCATAGGACTGATCACCTTGTTTGCAGGCGGATGCAGCACACCGGTCCTGAAGCAGGACATCCCGGTTTCGACCAACCCCATGGGGGCGAAGATGTATGCCGATGGGCAATACGTCGGAACAACCCCGGGCACGGTTTCGCTCGAGCGGACCCGCAGCCATATCCTTACCCTGCAAAAAGAGAACTACCACCAGGAGGATGTGGTGATCCAGAGATTGTACCAGAAAGACAGGGCCTACCTGAAAGCGATTCAATCAGGCGTTCATTCCGGGCTCTTTTTCAAGGATCCCGCCATGGGGGTCGGGAGCAGTATGAGTTCCCTCGATGCGCAGGAGAAGACAGGTGAGGCCTATGTATTGACACCGTCCGCTGTCAAGGTGACCTTGACACCTCTAGGAAGCGCGGGTGGGGCGGCCCCTCTGGAACAGGCGGTTGACTCCCCGGCAAACGGCGTCCCCGCGGAGCAGGCGGCCAGCACCGGCGAAGCGGCCCAGATGAGCCATAATGAGATGGTGCGCGAAGTGGTCAAAATTGGTGCTGATGCGGCGTTGAGCCAGGCAAATCCACTCGAAAAAAAGGTGAAGACCTCTTCGTCATCGAAGGAGTATGTCACCGCAGATGGAACCAGGGTCAAGAAAGAATCGAGCACGTCGGTCGGTGTGGGCGTCAACCCGGCTGGACTGGTCAACGCCATCGATGCCCTGTTCAAATAGCCATTCTGCGGGGGCATTTCGGCGGTGCTTTTCCACAGGGGTCGATCGAAGACGAGCGCGATTTTTCAAGCCCCCTCCAGAAGGAAATAGAACACGGTTTATCAATTGCGGCGGTGCGAATCCGCATCATGCGGAGAGGGTGAAAAGGAGCTTCGGATGAAAAAGGGTGCATGGATGGTATTGTGGGGCGTCCTGTTCTTTGCCTCAGTGGCGGCGAAGGCCGCCGTAGATATTTCGGATATCGATCGGGTCAGTGTGTCGATGTCCAGAAGCGAGGTGTGTTCCATCCTGGGGGAACCCGATGAAATCTCGCAGATGGGGGAACTGAAGATCGAGCTGTACCATGTCACCGGCGCAAGTCCCTTGATGAGCGCCGGCTATATTTATGAAGATGAAGCGATGCTTGGTGGGCACGCCTTCGTTTTCCATGGGGATCTCAAGGATCAGTCGGCGAGGCTGCTGAGGGAGGCTGGTTTTACACTTCTGGATCCTAAAGGGGACCTCGATCATTTGGAGGGTAAAGACGACGATACCGGTCGGCCGGTGGTGATTGCTATCGATGTGAACGATGGCCTGACAACCATCACGGCCTTCGAAAAGGGGTTTTACGAGCGAAAGGTGAACCGGTAGCCGTCGCCGCAAAATTCCTCATCTGTTATGCGCAGGGCGGGATAAAAAAGGGCCGCTTCCGGGGCGCGATCAGGATGCGGGCTAGCGCGATTCCATGCAAAACACCATGCTGTCCGTCGAAAAAAAAGCCCTCGTCTGAATGACGGCGGCGCAAAGGTCCTTGGTGTTTCAAAGCGGATGTTTCCGATTATATCGGAGATCGTGCGCCGCCTCCGTACATCAGGGATCGATCGTTGCCGGGACAATACGAAGGGAGCTACACACTTTGATAAAGATGAACCGGCATGCACCGAAGCCGGTTAAGACCAAATCTGGTTTCCATCCGGACAATGAGGATCTTTCTTCATACCCGTCGGGTGCGCAGTACCGCCCCGCCGGGGCTGGTTCCGGTTTGACAAATATCAGGGAAATCAAGCACTTGAGCGGAGGCGACCTGGAGATCGCCGCATAACCAAATGTGCAGATCGACGCCGAGATTGGCCAAAAAGATTATTTCCGGATGGAAACGAATCTACGATGACGGGCCCCGGCCGGTATGGTCCGGTTTTTACGTGTTGCTTCTGAACGGTTTTTTGTGAATGAATGCGAGTGGGGTTTTATGTCTATGATCGTCAGAAATCTGGAACACGAAGAAGTCGTGCGCAGCCTGTACAGGGCGCATGGAGGCGCGAGCGCCGTGATGCTGCTGACCAGCCAGGTTCTCGAGGGAATGCTTTTTTTTGCGCATGCCGTGCTGAAACCGGGTAAAGAGATCGAGGCCCATGTGGACCCCTATGAGGAGATCTATTATATCCTTGAAGGGGAGGGGTACATGACGGTTGGAGACGAAGGGAGAGCGGTCAAGACGGGCGATGCAATATGGCTACCTTACGGCGTCCCGCACAGCCTGAAGAACACCGGAGACCAGGATTGTGCGATCCTAGTCTCCGCCGCGATGCCCCGATAATTTCGACGGACCGTTGAGGAACGTCCATCCGCCGCGAAAGTGCGTTTCATGGGGGAAAATCAGAGAGGAACCCGGCGCTTTCAAGGGGTTTGAAGATCCTCGAGGTCCTGGCGGCCGTGGATGGAGACCTCAGCTTCTCGTCTCTGAAAGAGACCTCTCAGATCCCCGGACCTTCCTTGTGGCGACTGCTGCATGTCCTGCGCGATACGGGGTATGCCCTCTACGATCCAAAGAATCACACCTACCGTCTGGGCTACAAGTTTCTTTATATGGGGAATCTGCTTCTGGACCGGATGGGTTTCCGTTCCGAAGCGAGGCACTATCTCAGAAAGCTCGTGGATCTGACCGGGGAAACGGCGGAGTTTTCGGGCCGCGTCAAGGATGAGCTCGTGCTGCTTGATCAGGATGAGAGCCCCCAGGCCGTGCGGCTTTTTTCTCGGATCGGGAGCACCTGCCCCTATTTCCACGCCACCGCGCCGAGGAGTTGAGCAGGGAGGTGAGTCAGAGATGAGCCGCATCATGGAAGAACAGAGGATCCTGGTCGGGAGCGTCAAGAGGATGGCGGAGGAGAAGATCGCCCCCCTGGCGGCCGAGATCGACCGGAAGGGGGAGTTCAACCGGGAGGTCGCTTCCTTGCTCTGGGATCTAGGGTTGCTCCAGATCATGCTGCCCGAGGAATACGGCGGCTGGCCCCTCAACCCCTGCCACACGCTCTGTCTGAGCGTCGAAGAGATCGCCAAGGTATGCGCTTCATCGGCCCTGAATCTGATCATTCAGGCCGTTGGGAGTTTTCCCCTCATCCGCGCCGGCAGCAAGGAGCAGAAAGACCGATATTTTCCAATGATCTCGAAGGACAGGCGGCTGATGGGATATCTGGTGACGGAGCCGGGGGCGGGTTCGGATGTGGCGGCCATTTCCACGAAAGCTCAAAAGGCGGACGGCGTTTACGTGGTTTCCGGGCGCAAGACTTTCGCCACCAACGGCGGGGTTGCCGGACTTTACTCCGTGCTGGCACAGACGGGGGCTGGAGGGCTCTCGTTTTTCATTGTCGAAAGGGAAACGGCGGGTGTCGTCATTGGAAAATTCGAGGACAAGTGCGGCTTCAGGGGAAGCAACACGGCCGAGGTGATCCTCGAGGAAGTCCGGGTTTCCGAGGATAACCTCCTGGGCAAACCAGGCGACGGGTTCAAAATCGCCATGGCCGATTTCGACATGTCGCGCCCCACCGTAGCGGCCCTCGCACTGGGCCTGGCCCGGGGCGCCCTCGCGTTTGCAACGGAATACGCGACGAAACGGTTCACCTTCGGCCAACCCCTGATCCAGCATCAGGCGATCCAGTTCATCCTTGCGGATTCCCTCACTCTCATCGAGGCGGGAAGAGGCTTGATGGAAAAGGCGGCCCTCAACTTCGACGAGGGCCGGCAGAATACGAGTTTGGCTTCTATGGCCAAGTATTTTTGCAGCGACGCGGCTATGAAGATTACCGAGGACATGGTGCAGGTCCTGGGGGGATACGGGTACATCAAGGATTACCCCGTCGAGCGGATGTTCCGGGATGCCAAGTTGACCCAGATCTTCGAGGGGTCCAACCAGATCCAGAGGATGATCATCGGACGGGAGATCATGAAAAAGGCATCCCCCGGGCTGTGACGCCGGTCCTGAAATAGTCTCCATCCGGAAATGGCCTTTTTGCCCGATCTTGGCGTCAATCCGCGCGATTGCTTGTGCGGTGACCTGCAGGGCATCTTTGTGCTCCTGATGGATTTTCTTGGTACGGGCTGAACCGGGACTCGTTGCGAAATGGTGGAGTTGAGCGTCCGAACCTCTTTTATCCCGACCCTCGGGGGCGGCCGCGGCTGGTAGCTTGTTTGTGTTTGAAGGATTCCCTATCCTTTCCATGGAGCGGGGTCCGAAAATGATCGAGGGAGGTGCCACGCAATGGATTTTTCTTTGAGCAGGGAACAGAAGGATATCAAGCGGGCGGCGGCGGAGTTTGCACGAGGTGAATTCAAACCGGAGCTTGCGGAAGCGTGCGAGCTCAATCACCGTTTTCCGAGGGAGTTGTATGAGAAGGCGGGGGGGCTCGGCTTCATCGGGATCGATTATTCCGAAGAGATGGGCGGCGGCGGAATGGGGGTCATGGAAAACGTCCTCGTCATCGAGGAGTTCTGCAAGGCGGATTCAAGTCTCGGGATGGCCATCCATCTGGCGTATCTTCCGGCCAAGATCGTGCGGATCTTCGGGACGCCGCAGCAGAAGCAGAAATTCCTGACGCCTTTGACCGAGGGGAGGTGGGTGTCCGCCGTATCGTTCACCGAGCCGAACCACGGAAGCGACTTGAGGAGCATGGAGACCACCCTGACCGAAACCGCCGACGGGTTTGTCTTGAACGGTGTGAAAGTCTTTACGACCAATGCGGCCTATGCCGATTTTTTCATCGTGCTGGCACAGGAAGACGCCGAGGCGCCTCCCGGAAAAGGGATGTCGACGATCCTCGTCCAACGCGAGCCCGCCACATGGCTCGAGGGCCGGATGGAGATCAACGAGATCCCCCACAAGATGGGGCTGCGGACGACCTCGAGCGGCGAGGTGGTCTTTCACAACCTGAAGGTCCCCAAGGAAAACATCCTGGGGGAAAGGGGCCGCGGCCTCTTGAATATCCTCGATTTCCTGGATGAAAGCCGCATCGAGATCGGGGCCCAGGCCCTGGGCAACGCGGAGGGCGCGTTTCTGAAGGCGCTCAAGCACGCGAGGGAAAGGCGGCAGTTCGAAAAGCCCATCATCGACTTCCAGGCGATCGGGCACAAACTGGGGAGATTGTGGAGTCAGATCCAGTCCATGAAATGGATGACCTACTATGCGGCCTGGCTGTGCGACAACCGAACGGAGCAGACCGCCGCCGCCATTCCGCTGTTCACATCGATGGTGAAGCATCACGTCCCTGAGACGGCCAAACAGGTGATCGACGAGACGATCACCGTTTTCGGGGGGTACGGCTATTTTCTGGAGCAGGAGGTCGAGCGGAGGTATCGCGACAACCGGATCGTGGAGATCTACGAGGGAACGGTGGAGGTCCAGCTCAACAACATGGTCAGGATCCTCAAGAAGCTGAATCTGGATTTTATCCGCATGAACCTGATTTGAAACCCTGGAGGCGGGTTGTGGCGGACCGAAAGGCTTACAGCGTCAGGGAGAGCCCGCGGGCAAGATGCGTGAGGCTCGAGCTGTCCCTGCGCGAAGGGCTTGTGGTGGTTGTGCCCAGGGGCTTCGATCGGGCAGGGATTCCTGCCATCCTCGAGGAGAAGGAGGGCTGGCTCGTGCGGGCTCAGTCGCGCCTCGCTCGGCAGGGTGCCGTCGGGGCGGCGGGCGCCACGGCTGCAGTGCCGGATCGAATCGTCCTGCAGGCGATCGACGCCGAATTCAGGGTCGGATTTCTGCCTTCCCGTTCAGCGGGGATCCGGATCGTCGAAGTGGATGAGCGCGAACTCATGGTTTGCGGAGGGACGGGCGAGACGGCTGCCGCCCAGGCCGCGCTGCGTGCATGGGTCACCCAGAAGGCCAAGGGGGTTCTGCCCCAGTGGCTGAACGCGCTTGCCCGCCAGAGAGGGTTCCGGTTTGGGCAGGCGGCGGTCAGGTGCCAGAAAACCCGCTGGGGGAGCTGCTCCTGCCGGAAGACCATCAGCCTTAACTGCAAGCTCCTGTTTCTGCCCCGCGAGTGTGTCGACTATGTGATGCTGCACGAACTCTGTCATACGATCCACATGAACCATTCGAGGGAGTTCTGGAATTTACTGGAAAGGCATGATCCGGAATGCAAAGCGAGGGACGCCGCCTTGCAGAGCGCCTGGAGACGCGTGCCTGGATGGTTTTGACAGGGGGACACAAAAAGGGGGCTCGACATCTCACGCTCCCGCTATTAGGATAGGAGCGTTCAAGGTGGCGGGGACGGCCTGCTTCCTCCGCGTTGCAACCGTGTCTCCGCCCCCCGCTCGAGGGAGGATGATATGCTTGGCAAACGGGCCTTTGCCCCGGGTGAATGGGTCGCGACTTTCCGAGGCGAGCCCGGAAGGATCTTGGGTCCGGAGGGGTATCGTGCGGCTGTGCACTTCCTGCAGGAGGGGAAGCGCCCTGGAAGGTATTTCGCCCCCGGATGCTGCGCCGATCCCGATTACATCAGCCGGATCCCGGTGGTTTTCCCGGATGGAACCTACGATGTTCTCCGCTCGTTGAACCTGCGCCGGGGGGCGCAACCGGACCCCGTGCAGAAGCGGGAGGTGCTGGATATCCTGAGCCGCATCGGGGCGTTGCGAGGTGACGAGGATCCTGTAGAAGAGGAGGAGGTTTAAGGTGGAAGAATGCATCTTCTGTAAGATCGTCCGCGGGGAGATTCCCTGTTTCAAGATCTTTGAAGACGAGAGGGTTCTGGCTTTCGCCGACATCAACCCGATCACGGCCGGACACACCCTGGTCATCCCGAAAAAACACGCTGAAAACCTGTGGGAAATCCCCCCCGAAGATTTCTCCGCGGTCCAGTTGGCGGGGAAGCGGATCGCCGATGCCTTGAAGAAGGTGCTCGCGCCGGTCGGGATCGCGTGCCTGCAGTTGAACGGACGCGGCGTGAACCAGGTGGTGATGCACTACCACCTGCACCTGATTCCGCGCTCGGGGCAGGAGCCACCGTTGCCGGTATCGAGCTGGGAGCTCAAGACGGGGGACATGGGGGCCATCGGCCGGCTCAGTGAGCGCATCGCGGCCGCTGTCGGATGAACCCGACGGGGGCTACTCCATCAGTTCCATATTCCAATAGAGATAATCGCGCCAGGAGGTCGGAACGTCATTGATGCCGACAGTGATCTTCAGGACGGGGAGCCACTTGGGGCGAGAGGGTTTCTGGATCAGCCGCATGCCGGCCTCCTGCGGCGTACGTCCGCCTTTTCTGCGGTTGCACTCGACGCAGCAACTGACGATGTTGCCCCATTCCGTCCTGCCGCCCCGTGAGCGCGGAACGACATGGTCATAGGTCAACTCTTCGGGCGCAAAGGGTTCACCACAG
Organism: Desulfatiglans anilini DSM 4660; assembly: GCF_000422285.1. NCBI lineage: Bacteria > Pseudomonadati > Thermodesulfobacteriota > Desulfobacteria > Desulfatiglandales > Desulfatiglandaceae > Desulfatiglans > Desulfatiglans anilini. The sequence continues at coordinate 194,029 of NZ_AULM01000004.1, read as the reverse complement.
TATTGACACGTGTATTTGTCCCGGGCATAGATGTTCTGGCGGGAGAATTTGACCGGTTTCGGAGGGCGTCTGACAAGCCTCAGGAGCCTCACGACGGCAGGGAGCTTGATCTGGAAGCTGACCGAGCGGATCTCACGGCCGTACTCCTCCAGGACCTCCACCTTCCCGAGCGAAAGCAGCGTCACCGCCTTTCGCCAGTTGATGATCTTGAGAGGTTCATAGGTGATGTTCAGCAGCAGGACCCTATCCATAACACCTGCACCTGTATGGAGGTTTGGGATCGGGATGAACAACCGCAAAACAGAGGCATAATAACTCAAGTATCTGGAATAATCAAGTAAAAAGTAGATTTGCATCCGGTTGGAAAGGTGTTGCGCCTTCCCTGCGGCGCCGGCGATTGAAAGGTAGGATGCCTTGGCGGTTCTCTACGGGATCCTGACGGTTTTCGTTCTCTATCTCTGCATCAGTCTTCTCCTGACCTATGTGGTCCACCGCGTCCCCCGTCATCCAGTCCGCGATCTGCCCGACTGGGGAAAGGTCGAGGATGTGCGCATCCCGGCGGCCGACGGGGGGTACCTGGAGGTCTGGCGGGTCGAGCCCGAGGGAGGGCCGGCGGCCTCGCGCGGGATCGTCCTCCTGGCCCATGGATGGAGCCGCAATCGCGATCGGATGGTCGGGCGGGCCCGAGTCTTTGGCAAACTGGGGTTCACGACGGTCCTGCACAGCGCGCGGGATCACGGCGGCTCCAGCCCGTATCCCTTCATGAACGCCTTCCGGTTCGCTGAGGACATCGAAACGGTCATGCGCTGGATCGGCCGGCCGCTTCTCCTGTACGGGCACTCAGCCGGGGCCGCCGGGGCCATCATCGCGGCAGGGCGCAATTCGGAGAGGGTACGACTTCTCTTTCTGGAAGGGTGCTATGCCCGGACGCGGGAGGCCCTGCTGCGCCTCTACCGGAATTTCAACTGGTTCTTCGGTCTCGTGTTTGCGCCTGCCGTGGTGGCATGGATGGACCTCTTCTACCGTTTCCGCATGGATAGGGTCAGCCCCGTGCGGATCGCCCCTTCCCTCCACTGCCCTGTCCTCTTGATTCACGGCGAAAAGGATCAGCATTTTCCACTCCAGCACGCGTGGAAGCTGAGGGACGCTTTTCCGGCGGGAAAGGCCGAGCTTTTTGTGGCGCATGGCAGCGATCACAGCAGCGCCAGCCTGGATCCGGGGTACCCCGAAGCCATCAAGGCCTTCGTTGAACGCCACCTCTGGGCCGCCACGGGCGGCGGCGGGGGATCCCGTGATGCCGCGTGATCCGGGCAGCCCGCATCCGCTTCTGATCGCGCATGCGGACCTTTTCACCTCCGAGCGGTTCCACGGCCGGGTCCTGGATGTGGCCTGCGGTGACGGACGGAACGGGATCTTCCTTGCAGGACTCGGGGTGCAGGTGACCCTCTGCGACGTCTCGAAGGGGATGCTCGAGAAGGCGCGCCGATCGGCTGCGGAGGCCGGGGTCGACGTGGCGTTCTGGGAGGTCGATCTCGAGAAGGCCGGGGAAAACCCTTTGGATGGGCAGCATTACGGCGGGATGGTCGTGTTCCGCTATCTGCACAGGCCGTTGATTCCCTGCCTCCGCAAATCGCTTCTGGAAGGTGGGATTCTGATCTATTCCACGTTCACCACGGCGCAGCGGCTGCTTGGGCGTCCGCGCAATCCGGACCACCTCCTGAACCCCGGTGAGTTGCTTGGATGGTTCGAGGACTGGGAGGTGATCCATTCCTGGGAGGGCATCAGACCGGATCCTGATCGCGCAATGGCCGAGATCATCTGCCGCAAGAGGACCATCCACGCTCCCTGAAGGGACCCTCGACCCGATAGAGGGTTATTCCGACAAGCACGACACCCCGAATGAAAGGATGACCGATGAACGTATTGGGTATCTACGGCAGCCCCCGCAAGGGCGGGAACACCGACCGCCTTCTGGACAGCGTCCTCGAGGGGGCGCAGGCGGCCGGTGCCGAGGTGAAGCGCATTTATGTCCGCAAATTGAAGATGTCCGGGTGCATCGAGTGCGGAGGGTGCGACAAGACCGGCGAATGCGTCGTCAAGGACGACATGCAGGAGGTCTACCCGATGCTGGCCGAGGCCTCGGTGATCTTTCTGGCCTCGCCGATCTTTTTCTACGGTATTACGGCCCAGGCCAAGGCCCTGGTGGACCGTTCGCAGGCGATGTGGGCGCGCCGCATGCTGCTCAAGACGCGCGAGGAGCGGAAACGCTACGACGGCGGCACGGGGTACCTGGTCGCTGCAGGCGCAACCAAAGGAAAAACGCTTTTTGACGGGGCCCGGATGGAGGCGCGCTACTTCTTCGACGCCTTGGACATGCATTGCGGGGAGGGCTTTTTCGCCAGGGGCCTCGAAAAACGGTCGGATTTGGAAAAACACCCCGAGCTGCTCGAAGACGCATTCCGGTTCGGCCGCGAAGCGGTCGAGGCGGAGCGGACGGGCGGATCACCCGCGGCGGCGGGCTGATTCCGATGGCATGACGGCCAGGAGATTGCCTTTGATTTTTTCGAGGCCGGCGCGTGCGAAGGCGCTCGTCCCGAATCGGGTCGCGAAGGCCTCTGCGTCCATGGCCAGGATGTCCGCTGCGTCGGGGAGGCACGGATCCTCGGTTACCGCGATCGGATTGAACGGACAGACCTCCTGGCACACATCGCAGCCGAAAAAACAGCCGCTGGCCGCCTCAGCGGCATCAGCTCCCAGGGGGTCGCGGCACTCGATGGTGCGATAGGAAAGGCAGAGGCTCGCATCGAAGAGGCGGGGCCCCGAGAGGGCGCCGGATGGGCACGCCTCTATGCACCGGTTGCACGGTCCGCAATGGTCCTTCGGCGGGGTGCTGAGCGTCGGTTTCAAAGGGATAGTGGTCAGGATTTCGAGCAGAAAGACGTAGGAGCCGTATCCGGGGACGATCAGGAGGTTGTTCTTGCCGATGAAGCCGACGCCCGCCCGCAAAGCGAAGCTCCGTTCCAGAATGGGCGCGGAATCTACGCAGATCCTGTTCCTGCTCCGAGGATCCCAGCTGCGAAGGAGATCCAACAGGGGACGGGCGTGTTTTCTGAGGCGGTCATGATAATCGGGGAGGCGCGGTTCGGTGAAACGAGCCGCCTCGAACCGGTCCGTTGTCACCGGTTTGCGGGGTGAGTAGGGATAGGCCAGCGAGATGACGGTCCGGCATCCTTCGAGCAGCGCAGCAGGGTGACGGCGCAGATCGGCGTGGCTCGCCATCCAATGCATGCCGGCATGGCGGCCTGCAGCGATCCACTCCAGAAAGGCATCGAGATGGGGAGGCGCTTCCGCCGGCGAGAACCCCACGCGCAAAAAGCCGAGTTCCTTCGCTTTCCGTTCGAAAACGGCCCTGTCGGGTGGATTCCTGCTCGGCGAGTCTTCTCGCATCATGCGGATTTAAACGATCTCAGCGTATTGAAAAACCTGCGGGACATGGATCGACGAGGTAGCAGGTCCGGCTGCAGGCCTGCGACCCATCGTCCGTTCGAAGACTGCGCCTCACAAATCATAGGGCGTCAGGCTTTCGAAGCCGTCTTCCGTGACGACGACCGTCTGCTCGAACTGGGCCGAGAGCGAATGGTCGCGTGTGACCGCAGTCCAATTGTCGTCCAGCACCTCGAGTTCCTTCCTCCCGAGATTGATCATCGGCTCCACGGTGAAGACCATGCCCGGGATCAACACGATCCCCTCGCCTTTGCGTCCGTAATGGGGGATTTGCGGGGGTTCGTGGAATTCGAAGCCCACCCCGTGCCCGACGAATTCCCGGACCACGGAGCATCCCTGCGACTCGGCATATTGCTGAATCGCCCAGCCGATGTCACCGACCGTGTTTCCGGGAGCTACCGTGTCCAGCCCGAGCTTCAGGCACTGTCTTGCGGTTTCAACGATCTTCCGGGCATCGGGGCCGGGGGTCCCGATGTAGAAGGTCTTGCTGGTGTCCGCATAATAGCCGTTCAAAATCGGCGTCACGTCGACGTTGACGATGTCGCCGTCCTCCAGCGCCTGACTGCCGGGGATGCCGTGGCAGATGACCTCGTTGACCGATGTGCAGACGCTTTTCGGGAACCCGCGGTAATGGAGAGGGGCGGGTACGGCGCCCTGTGCAATCGTAAATTCGTGTACGATGGTGTTGATCTCATCGGTGGTCATGCCGATCTTGAGCTGGGATTCCACCAGGTCCAGAGTGGCGATCGCCACCTTGCCGGCGCGCCGGATCCCCTCGATGTCGATCGGTTCCTTGATCCGGATGCGATGGCGCCTCCAATAGAGGTCCTTTTGCCCACGCTGCCCGGCTTGTTCGCGCGGTAGGCAGCATTTCTTGTACTTGAGGCCGCTGCCGCAGGGGCAAGGGTCGTTGCGGCCGACCTTGACGATCTTGTTTTTCATGCCGTGTCTCGATTTCTTTTCAAATTCAAACCTGCCTGGTTTTTCCGGAGATGCCGGCTGGTGGTGTATCTCACCGGAAAAACCCTTGTCGTTAAAATGGGTCCGGATGTCCGATATCCAAGAACCGCTCTTCGCCTTGACAGGACGGGGACTTCATCGATCGGCTGGTGCGAGAAGCGTCCGAACGGAGGCGGCGCCGGATGCTGCGGCACAGCGAGGCCGTCCAGGTGAAGTCCTCTCAGCCTTGACCGCGCCGCGAAAAGCGGCCTCAAGGCGCACGCTGCGCCGCAGGGTTGCACCCTTTTTCGACCGCTGCAATCAGGGCTTCCAATTCGCCGGGATTCAGTTTATGGAGATAGATGAGGGGGTCATCGACCGAAAGCCGCTGGTGCAGGAGGTCGATAAGACGCTGCTTTTCCGCTTCTTCAACGGCGGGTACCGGGTTTGGGGAGCCCTCGAGGCGCTCTGTCAGAGACTGGTTTTCCTCGGTGCAGTTTGCCAGATTTTCCATGAAGAGGTTGTTGGCGTCCTCCAAGACGGCGACGGTTTTTCGAAGAGTTTGGATCTCCTGCCGCAGCGCTGCACAGGGGTCCGAGGGGTCTTGGGGATCCTCCGCCCACACAGCCTGGGAGAGGAGAAAAACCGGTATCCATGCGGTCAACAACCGCAAAAAATATTGCATCGCAAAGAATCGCATCTTTCTATTCAGACCTCCGAGCCCGGACAGATCCGTGGCTGCGCAATCATGCCACCATAGCAGATGAACGTGTTGAAATCAACGCCGGTTTGAGGGATCGGGAGCGGTTGCACGGATGCGGGGCTGTGCGGCGGATGTGCGGGTTGACTTTGCCAGGGCAGTCAGCAGACACCCGGGATCCGTAGGATGCGCCGCCGTAAAGCATGCCGGTCCGGCGGATCAGCCGAAATGGGAGAGCGCCTTCCCCCACGGGGCGAATTTCACCAGCAGCAGCATTCCGGGGATGGCAAGGAGCGTGCAGACGATGAAAAAGCTCTCCCAGCCGAAAGCCTCGGCCATAAAGCCCGTGGGGGCCGATGCCATGACGCGGGGAATGCCCATGAGGCTGCTCAGGAGGGCGTATTGGGTGGCTGTAAACCGGCGGTTGGTGATGCTGGCCATGAAGGCGGCATAGGCGGCGGTTCCCATTCCGCCTGAGAGATTCTCGAAGGCGATGACGCCTGAAAGGGCCGGAATGCTGGGGCCGATGCGCGCGAGGGCCGCAAATCCGGCGGTCGAAACGGCCTGGAGGACCCCGAAAACCCAAAGGGCGCGGTTTATCCCGAGGCGGAGCATGGCGATGCCCCCAAGAAGGGCCCCACCGATCGTTGCCCAGAAGCCGAAAAGCTTTACGACGGCGCCGATCTCGGTCTTGGTGAAGCCCAGGTCCAGGTAGAAAGGGGTTGTCATGGCGCTGGCCATCGTGTCGCCGATCTTGTAAAGAAGGATGAAGGCCAGTATCCACAAGGCCTGCGGGCGTCTGAAGTAATCTGTCAGCGGTTCCACGACCGCGTCACGCAGCGTGCGCGGCGCGCCCTCCAGGACCCGCGGTTCACGGGCGCAGAGCGTCGTCAGGATCCCCGGCAGCATGCATCCGGCCATGATCAGGTAAACGGCGGTAAAAGACAGGTGGTCCGCGAGGATCAGGCCGCCGCCGGAGGCGAGGAGCATGCCGACCCGGTACCCGTTGATGTAAAGAGAAGACCCGAGCCCGAGCTCCTCGTCGGAGAGGTCCTCGCGCCGGTAGGCATCGATCACGATATCCTGGGAGGCGCTGAAAAACGTCACCAGGAATGCGGCGAAGGCGACCATCCAGGGCATTTCAACTGGATCGGTAAAGCCGAGCCCCGCAATGGCGGCGGCCAGGGCGAACTGCGCGATCAGGAGCCAGCCGCGCCGGCGGCCCAAAAACGGAAGCGTGAAGCGATCCAGGATCGGCGCCCACAGGAATTTGACCGTGTAAGGGATGCCGACCAGGGCCATGAGGCCGATGACCGAGAGATCGACCCCTTCCTCTTTCATCCATGCCTGAAGGACGGTGATGGTGAGGAGCAGGGGCAGGCCGCTCGAAAAGCCCATGATCAGGGCCACGAGCATGCGTCCGCTGAAAAGCGTGCGAAGGGTTGCAGGCATCGACCGGGTTCGATCTCCTCGATTCACGTAAACAAGCGGCGGCCGGAAAAAGGGGCCGGACTGCGCCGCGCCGCTTTTGGAAGCCACCCTGCCACAAAAGCCGGCGTTTTGGAAGGGAATAGCGCGGGCTTTTTCACCGGGGCGCGAACGAGCGCCTGTTTGAGGGCAGCTTCATGGAGGACATTCGCACCAAGCCGTATCTGGATCCGGAAGACGTCCTGTCGCTCGGCTTCATCCGAAACCCGCCGGTCTACGTTTTCAGACGGTACCCCAGGGCCGGGCTGCGCTCCCATATTCTGGCGGTGCTCGATCCGGTGGCTGTCCGGCGCGAGAGGGAGGGTCTTGTGCAGGACGGCGTGAGGGTTTTTCCTAAGGCGAAGCCCCTGAAGATCCTGCGGATATTCAGGATCCGGTTTCCCGGCCTCCGGGAGGCTGAAGAAGAGATTTCGGGCGTGAGGCAGGTGATCCGGTTCCTGGGTCCGGAGTGCCTGGCCCTTTCGGAAGAATTCCTGGTCAGTTGCAGCTTTGAAGGACCTCCGGAGATTCTGCTTTGCGGCCTGCAGGAGTATGTGGAAGGAGCGGTGTTCGACCCCTGGGCCGAACTCTCCGATCAACGGTTGCAGACCCTTCTGGGGCTGATCGCCCGTGAGACCGAACGGATGGATGGGGTCCCGGTCGAAGGCATCCAGGTCGAGGCTGTAAAAGAAAAGGCACGGATATTCGTCGCAAGGACCAGGCGGCTTGTCGCCGAGGCCGCCCTGTTCCCCGATCTGTCGGGTGTGGGCAATCTGCTCGTCGACAGGTCAGGCGCGATCCGCCTGGTGGATATCAACAACATCTCAAGGCGCCCCCCTGAGGGGGTGGTGCCCCTGGATGACCAAGGGTATCCGGTCTGGGACAAGTCGATCGAGGCCCTTTTTAGGGTCGAGAAGTGGGCTGCCGGCCGGGCGCCCTCGATGGAGGCGGATCCGTACCTTTACCTTGGCGATCCGGATCGCCGACGGAGAGTTCATGAGCTCGAAAGACGCTTTGCGGAGCGGCGGGCCGGGAGCTTGTCGACTTATGGACACGCCGGCCTTCCGATCACCGTCCCTTGAACTGCGGTTTGCGCTTCTCGAGGAAGGCGCTCAGGTCCTCGTGCAGATCTTCGGATCGGTAAAGATCGGCGTACAGGGAGGCGGCGAGGGCGTCGGTTTCGCCGCCTGCCGCAAACGCTTCGCCGGCGCCGGTGACGATGACTCCACGGATATGCCGCGAAGCCTCGACACGCTCCAGGTGCTCCCGAAGTTCGGCGCGCAGTTCCGCGTTCAGGGCGTTGCGTTTGTCCGGACGGTTCAAGGTGAGGATCGCGGTCTGAGCGCGAATTTCCATCATGACAGTGGGCATGGGTCTTCCTCGATACCGGAGGTCAGCCGGCGGGTTTACGGTGTTCGGAGGGCTTTTGCCGATCCCCTCCGGCATATTACCTGTCGACGCCTGGGCCTGCAAGCCCCGGGGCGGAGAATCCGGCTCGCTTCCATCCGGAAAGGGTGATCCCATATGGCCGGGTTTTTCCACTCGGACCAGGAAATCTCCTGTCGAGCTTCGGTGATGCAGTACAGCTGGATCTATGCTATCATCAATGACACTGATGTTATCATGACGCTTAAATTCCACTCAAACCAAGGAGGGTCATCATGAGCTACACGAAAGAGGATCTCAAACAAAAGCTTTCGCAGATATATCCCGAGATCGCCAAATACGGCCTGTCTATGGATCTCGTAATGGACGAGGGCAAAGACGCCTGGGTGGTGACTTTTCAGAAGGGGCCTCATCAGCGGCATGCCTTCCTGAACCGGAAGGATGCCGATTCGTGCATGGAGGGAAACGTCTGCATCTACCTCGGTGTGTTGATCGGGCAGTACGTACGCGATCTGGAGGAGGAAATGGGCGGACGGTGAGCGGCGGCGCCGGCTGCCATCGGCACATCACGGTGTTTCGTATTCAGGCGGAGGGAGCAAGGTGCTGATCGGCCGCCGGTTGGTCGAAAAAAAATTCGTGGCGGCCGGCTCCCACGAGCGTTTGAATCTCCCCCAGGAGTTCGGGACAGGGCTGGACCCGGAAGCGCTCGTGGGCGGCGATCCGTATCTCGCCGCCCTCCGGCGAGGTGACCGCGAAGAGCAGGCGGCAACTCCCTGGGTAGCGGAAAACGATGTTGCGCAGGTCCTCGATCAACGGACGGCTGATCTCCTTTTCGGCCAGACGGATGGCCATGGCCTTGACGCACCGCTGCCGGGCGGCGCTGAGGGCCTCGATCTCCTGAGCGATGATCTTTGTGGAGCTTTCGCCGATCTCCACCGGTCCGCAGACCAGGATAGGGTCGTCCCCTTTCAAGAGGGCGCTGCAGCGGGCGAAGGCCTCCGGGAAGAGCACGACCTCCATTGAGCCGGTCAGGTCTTCGAGCTGGAAGACTGCCATCCTGTCGCCTTTCTTGGTGCGTTTCAACTTGAGCTCTCCGACGACGCCGGCGATTTTGACCAGGGATTTATCTTCCTTCGTTGAAAGCGCCTGCACGGTGCAGTCGGCGACCCTGTCCGCCACCTGTTGAAAGCGGTCCAGGGGATGGCCGGTGATGTAGAATCCGAGGGCTTCTTTTTCGCGGGCCAGTCTCTCTTTTTCGGGCCATTCGTCGATCTCGGGAAGCTCCACGAGGTGCGACGGGCCGCCGTTCTGTGTCTCGATGGCCGCGAAGATGCTGAGCTGGTTCGGATCGTTGTGTTTGCCGCAGCGCTTGAGGACATCCTCGAGCCCCGCGAAGAGCCTCGAGCGGAACTGGCCGGTAAAGTCGAACGCCCCGCATTGAATCAGGCATTCGATCACCCGCTTCGAGACTTTGCTGCTTTCCACGCGGCGGCAGAAGTCGAAAAGATCGGTGAAGGGGCCGCTGTCCCCCCTTTCTTCGATGACGACCTCGATCGCCTTGAGGCCCACATTCTTGACTGCTGCGAGACCGAAGCGGATTTTGCCGTCGATCACCGAAAAATCCGCCTGGCTTTCGTTGATGTCGGGGGGCAGGATCCGGATCCCCATCTCGCGGCACTCGGCGATGTTCTTGATGGTCTTGTCCTGGTTCCCCATGTCCTGGGTCAGAAGGGCGGCCATAAACTCCACCGGAAAATGCGCCTTCAGGTAGGCTGTCTGGTAAGCGATCAGGGCGTAGGCGGCTGAATGGGATTTGTTGAAGCCGTAGCCGCCGAACTTCTCGATCAGATTGAAGAGGTTTTCCGCCTTGGCCGGATCCACCCCACTCTTGGCGGCGCCTTCGGTAAAGCGGTTCTGGTGCTGCGCCATGACCTCGACCTTTTTCTTGCCGATGGCCTTGCGCAGTTCGTCCGCCTCGGCCAGGCTGTAGTCGGCGAGCACCTGGGCGATCTTCATCACCTGTTCCTGATACAGGATCACCCCGTAGGTCTCCTTCAGGATCGGCTCGAGCTGAGGAAGCGGGTATCGGATCCTGGTGTGGCCGTGCTTCCCGTTGATGAAATCCTCGACCATGTTGCTTCCCAGGGGCCCCGGGCGATAGAGGGCCACCAGGGCCACCATGTCCTCGAAAACGCCGGGTTTGAGGCGTCTCAGCAGCTCCTTCATACCGGAGCTTTCCAGCTGGAAGACCCCCGTCGTCTTCCCCTCGCAGCAGAGTTGATAAGTCGCCGGGTCGTCCAGGGGGATCTTCTCCAGATCCAGCTCTCTGCCGGTGGTCTGCTGGATCAGATCCAGGGCCTGCCGGATCACGGTCAAGGTCTTCAGACCCAGAAAATCGAATTTGATCAGCCCGAGCTGCTCGATCCGGTCCATGGTGAACTGGGTCATGATTTCGTCCCGTGCCCCTTTGAAAAGCGGCAGGTACTCGACGAGGGGCCGGTCGGAGATTACGACGCCGGAGGCATGCGTCGAGGCGTGGCGGGAGAGCCCTTCGAGCGAACGGGAGATGGTCAGGAGCTTGCGGACAGCAGGGTCGCTCTGCTCCAGTTTGCGAAGCTCGGGCTCTTCCGCGAGGGCCTGTTCGAGCGTTACGCGCGGGCCTTCGGGCACGAGCTTGGCGATCCGGTCGACGTCTTTGAGGGGGATGTTGAGGCTGCGCCCGACGTCGCGGATAGCCGCGCGGGCCTTCATGGTCCCGAAGGTGATGATCTGTCCGACGCTGTCCCGGCCGTACTTTTCGGTGACATACTGGATGACCTCTTCACGGCCGTTGATGCAGAAGTCGATGTCGATATCAGGCATGCTGATGCGCTGCGGATTGAGAAAGCGCTCGAAGAGCAGGCCGTAGCGGATCGGGTCGATATTCGTGATCCGCAGGCAGTAGGCGGCCAGAGACCCGGCGGCCGATCCGCGGCCGGGACCGACCGGGATCTGCTTCCTGCGGGCATATTCGATGAAGTCGGCGACGATCAGGAAATAGCCGGAAAAGCCCATCTTCTTGATGACGCCGAGTTCATAATCAAGCCTTTCGCGGTAGGTTCCGATCAGGTCGGCGGAAGGGGCGCGGCCTTCGGCTTCGAACTCCTCGAAGCGGGCCCCCAGACCCTTTTCGGCGTCTTCGGTCAATCGCTCTTCGAGGCTTTGTCCTTCGGGCAGATGAAAGACAGGGTACTTGTACCGGCCGATCTCCAACTCGAAGTCGCAGCGCTCGGCGATCCCGGCGGTATGGGCCAGGGCGTCCTCGAACCCCGGGAGATCCGCGGCCATTTCCTCCTGGGATTTGAAGTAGAACTCGTCCGAGGGGAAGCGCATGCGCTTTTCATCTTCGAGGGTTTTGCCGGTCTGGATGCACAGGAGCACGTCATGGGCCTCGGCATCGGCCCGGTTGAGGTAGTGGCAATCGTTGGTCGCCGCCAGAGGCAGGGACAGATCGCCGGAGAGCTCTCTGAGGGCGCGGTTCAAGGCGATCTGTTCGGGCATCCGATTCGCCTGGACCTCGAGGAAAAACCGGTCGTGATCGAAGATCGCCGCCAATTCCAATGCCTTTTCACGGGCCGCTTCTATCCTCCCCTGCTGGATCAGATGGGGAACGACGCCCTTGAGGCAGGCCGACAGGGCGATGAGGCCCTGATGATGCTCCCTCAGGAGCGCCATATCCACGCGGGGGTGGTAGTAAAAGCCTTCCAGGTGGCCGAGCGTCACCAGGCGGCACAGGTTGCGGTACCCTTCCAGGTTCGTAACGAGCAGGATCAGGTGATAGGCGTTGGGGCTGCCATCCGGGGCCGGAGAGCGGTCGCGCCGGTCGCCCGGGGCGAGGTAGACTTCGCATCCGATAATGGGCTTGATGCCGGCTTTGGCTGCCTGCTGTGAGAACTGGACGGTTCCGAACATGTTCCCGTGATCGGTCACCGCTACGGCGTTCATCCCGAGCGTCGAAGCCTTGTCCAGCATCTGTCCGATCCGGATGGCCCCGTCGAGGAGGCTGAATTCGGTGTGTACATGGAGATGGACGAAGGGGTTTGGGGCTGTCACGATTCCTCCGATTGGATGCCACAATGACCGCGATGCGATGGTTCGTGCGGATCCGTCCGCGCCCGGGGCTGCCGCTTTCGCCGTCCGGCGGCAGCCGGGGAGCGGGGTCTGCGGGCCATGTCCAGGCCTCCGCCCCTTGGCAGAAAGTTCGTACGGTCCGGGTTCAAGAGCGGCTTTTATGGTCTTCGCGGCCGTTTTATGATACGGTATAGCCGTGCCTTCAGCAAGGCCCTTTTCAAATCGATCCGCTTCCTTTGAAATGACGACTCCGCAGGTGAAGCCGGCTGCCGCCGGGCCCTGCAGTCCTTTCTACGTCCGCAGATGCTGCGCATCGTGCCCTGTTTTGGTGTCTTCCGGTGCCGCCGATGCCCGGTCCCGGTTCGTTGTCCATCTCGGGTTGGCTGCCTGGATGCCCGGGGTTTCGGCTCCGGAAAGGATGGCTTTTACTCCTCTCAGGTGCTTGTTCGATTGAATCCCCGCGGGCGGGCCCCGGATGCGTGACAGGCTGCACCCGATCGGTCCCTACGATTCCAGGGCGGGCTTCGCTTCCTTGGCCGCCTGAGCCCGCTCAGGCGGCATTCTTGGGTGTGGCCGCGATTCGGTCGTGTTCGAGGAGACAGGCATTTGTGCAAAGGTGGCCGGGCAAGCCCGCCCGTCGGCTGATATGCCTATTTACAACCGGATTTTAGAGGGGCATGTAATGAAGCATCATGAGCGACTTCAGAAGGACATAGTCCGTTTGAAGGAAAAACTCGTTCAGGCCAACAGCGAGATCAGGCAGCTCAGAAAATCCCTCGATGCGGCAAACGGTCTTCTGGAGGCTGTCCCTGTCGCCGTTGCAGTGGTGCAAGACGGGAAGATCGTTTTAAACAACATGGCGGCGGAGGAGGGTCTCGGCGTGGACTCTGGGCAGCTTCAGGGCCGGTCCTTCATGGACTTCGTGCATCCGGACTGCGCGAAGGAAGTCAGCGCCATCCACCACAAGCGATCGATAGGCAAGGTGGCGCCGGACCGCTATCGTGCCGATCTGGTCGACAAGAATGGCCGGCGCATCTTGTGCGAGGTCTTCGTGCGGAAGATCCTTCACATGGGGCGGCGCGCCTTCCTTCTGGGCGTCATCGAGTGCGGGGAGCGGGCCTTGAGTGAAGCCGAGCTGCTGCGCGCTGAGAGGATGAGAGGGGCCCTGGATCTCGCCAGGGTGGTGACGTCTGAAGCGGGTCCGCTCGTGGAGATGCTTCTCGATGAAATAGTCGTAGCTTCCGGGGGCGGCGCACAGTCCGACCGCTCACAGGGTTCGGCCCCGGAGTCCCTGAGGCGGGGAGTGCAGGTCCTGCGACAGGTCGAGAAGCTTTGTCGCGCTGCAGCGGTCGGCAGAGAGAAGCATCCTCGGGCCTTGAAGAATCTGGTCCAGGAGGCGCTTGAAGAGGCGTGCATCGACTGGCGCCGGCGCACCGGCTCCGAAAACGGGGGGCCGAAGATCCAAACGCATCTGCGGACGGATGTCCATGTGCAGGGGAATGGGGCGCATCTGAAAGAGGCCTTCGCTGCGGTCATCGAAAACGCCCTCGAAGCGGTGGGTAAAAGTGGAGAAGTTCATGTGTCTATGGAGGAGAATCTTGGTCATGCCTGGGTCTATGTACTGGACAACGGACCGGGGATCAGCGAAACGGTGCGGCAGAGGGTTTTCGAGCCCTTTTTTACGACGAGGGATGGCGGCCGTCTCGGTATGGGCCTCCCGTTGGCCTCCTGCGTGTTCAATCGACACGGGGGGGCCATTGAACTGGTCAGCCCGCCCGGCGGGGGAACCCAGGTCGTGATGCAACTGCCCGCAGTGGCCGCACCCAGGACGATGGGGGCCCGCGCGTGCTCCAGCAGGCTGAAAGGGCAAGAGGTGCTGGTGTGCTCGGACGACGCGATGATCAGACGCCTTCTCTGTGAAGTTTTGAATGACAAGGGATGCCGGGTGACGGAGGCCTCCCGTCTCCAACAGGTGCTGAGGGCTCCCCGCAGGGGTCGCTACGACATGCTGGTGATGGACGCAGACAATAAGGAATGGGACCCTGCGATCCTTCTGCCCAGGCTTCGTAAAAAGAATCTCGGGACGTTGCTGGTGGTGCTCAAGACGAAGGGCCGTCAGCCGGGACAGGCACGTATGAAGGAGTTGGGAGCGGATTTGATTGCCTTCAAACCGCTGCATCTGGATGGGCTGATGCGTGCCATCAGCACGTCGCTGGGCCGGGAGGACAAGCAGCTTTGAGCGGCATGTCTGCAGATCGAAAGGGTGCCCCGCTCGCTGAGAGAATGCGCCCCGCCGCTTTGGAGGAGATGGTGGGGCAGGGGCATCTCCTGGGCTCGGACAGGCCTCTGGCAAGGGCCCTGGAATCCGGGCGCATGAGTTCGGTCATCCTCTGGGGGCCTCCCGGCAGCGGCAAGACGACGCTCGCGAGACTCATGGAGCGGTACAGCCGATTGCCGTTCCGTTCTTTTTCGGCGGTCACCTCCGGCGTCAAGGACCTGCGTGAGGTCGTCGAGGCGGCTCAGAAGGAAAAGGAGCGCAGCGGCAGGGCTACGCTTCTCTTTGTGGACGAGATCCATCGCTTGAACAAGGCTCAGCAGGACGCCTTTCTTCCCCACTTGGAAAACGGCCTGATCGTCCTGGTCGGGGCGACGACCGAGAATCCTTCCTTCGAGGTGATTGCCCCGCTTCTTTCCAGGGCGCGGGTGATGACGCTGAAGCCCTTGTCGGATCAGGATATCCGGAGACTCCTGGAACGCGCGCTGGCAGATAAAGAAAAGGGTCTCGGGGAAATGGGGTTGCGATTGACCCCGGAGGCGCTGGATTTCCTGGTGAGTCTTTCGCAGGGCGACGCCCGTGTGGCCCTGAACGATCTCGAAGCGGCCGCCGATTACCACCTGGCCGGTCCTGAACCTGAAAAGCCGCTAGAGACCGGGGAATTGGAACAGGCCCTCAGCCGGAAGGCATTGGCATACGACAAGGCCGGGGAGGAGCACTACAACCTGATCTCCGCTTTTCATAAGAGTCTGAGGGGAGGGGATGCCCAGGCGGCGGTCTATTGGCTGTACCGGATGCTTGAAGCGGGGGAGGACGCCCTGTTCATCGCCCGCCGCATGATCCGTTTCGCATCGGAGGACGTCGGGCTCGCTGACCCTCAGGCTCTGCCGGCCGCATTGGCTGCTTTCGAGGCGTGGGAGAAGGTCGGCCCGCCCGAGGCGCGGCTGGCGCTGATGCAGGCCGCCGTCTACCTGGCTGCCGCGCCGAAGAGCAATGCCCTCTATATGGCCGAGAAGCGGGTCCGTGCTGCGATCGAGCAGCATGGAGCGCTTTCGGTTCCCCTGCACATCCGCAACGCCCCGACCCGCCTGATGAAGGAACTCGGCTACGGAAAAGGCTACCTGTATCCCCACGACCACCCCGGTGCCCTGGTCGCCCAAACCTATCTGCCGGACAAGCTCATGGAAGCGGTCTTTTACACCCCGGCGCAGCGGGGGTTCGAACGGGAGATCGATCGGCGCCTCGCTTCCTTCAAAAGACTCCTCAAGAAAAAGGAGGAGGCGTGAGGCCGTGCCTGTCGCCAGGGGGGGCGGGGTTCCCTTCTGCCGGGGGGCTGCCGGGTCTGAGACGAAGCCTGCTGGCGTGGTACCGGGCCAACGGGCGCGACCTGCCGTGGAGGCACACGAAGGATCCCTACCGCATCTGGCTCTCGGAGATCATGCTGCAGCAGACTCAGGTCCACACCGTGATCCCCTATTACCAACAATTCATCGAGCGGTTTCCCGATTGCCGGGCCTTGGCGAAGGCCCCCCTGGATGCGGTCCTCAAGGCGTGGGAAAACCTGGGCTACTACTCCCGCGCCCGCGCACTGCACGAGGCGGCGAATCGCGTCTGCCGGATGTACGACGGGAGCTTGCCTGAGGACAGGGCGGCCCTGATGGCCCTTCCGGGCATCGGCCCCTATACGGCCGGTGCGATCCTGAGCATCGCTTTCGGGCAGCCCGTTCCGGCGATCGACGGCAATGTGCGGCGCATCCTGTGCCGGCTTGCGTGCATCAGACAGCCACCGGGACAACGAGAGGCGCTGCAGGCCATCGAATCGGCGGCGGCTGCCTTGGTGCCAACGGAGGACCCTGGTGCCTTCAATCAGGCCCTGATGGATCTCGGCGCGGCCGTCTGCATCCCCAGGCGCCCGGAATGCGCTTCCTGCCCCGTCGAAGAGCATTGTCTTGCACGGCGAGAGGGTCTCGAGGCGGAGCTGCCGGCTGCGGCGAGGGTTCGCAGGACCCCGGTCCGCAAGATGGCCTTGGGGGTGGTCAGCAATGCCGAGGGTGCCCTCCTGATGTTGAAGCGCCCCGGAAAAGGGTTGTTGGGTGGTTTGTGGCGCTTCCCGGGCGGGGAGGTTGCGCCGGGCGAATCCGACAGGGAGGCGCTCCGGCGGGGGATGAAGGCGGATCTTGGCCTGGCCGTGCCGGAGGCGGAATTCATCGGGGAGGTCTCCCATGCCTATACCCATTTCAGATTGAAGGTCCGCCTCTTCAGGTGGATGTGGGATCCGTCCCAGGGAATGCCGGGTGACGGGATCGAGTGGCGTTGGGCGGCAGGGGCCGGGCTGGCGGAACTGCCGGTCTCGAAATTGGAAAGGAAGATCCTGGCCGCGGCTTTTCCCGGGGGCGCTGAACAGTGCCTTGAATAAGCCGCTGTTCAGAGGTCTGGGAAAAACATCTTGAGGCAAGGCCTGCTGAGCTTCGCGGCATTCTTTCCTGGCGGGAATGTGATTGACAAAAGACGAAGGATGTGAAATCTCCCTGAGCGGCCGCAGGGAATCCTGGTTCCGGGTGGCCATTTACTGGCTGCGGCTCGAGTTCGACAACCGCGCTCGAGCGGAAAGGAAGCGGACGAAGGGAGAGGGGAATTTCCCCGGACCTTTCCGAGGAATCTCTGCCGAAGGGGTTTGTGTTCGGCCGGTCTGCCGATTTGAGCGGAGCGGGCCGGTGTTTCCTTTTTGGGATGCAAATGTCGAGAGGGTTTGAATCATGCGGAAACGAATAGATGTGTCTCAGGTGATCGTGGGTGTCAGAGGAGGGGGAGACATTGCCTCCGGCGTAGCGTACCGTCTTCACCAGTCCGGCTTCAAAATTTTCGTGACGGAGATTGCGCAGCCGTTGACGGTCAGGCGTACGGTTTCCTTTTCCGAGGCTGTATACGACGGCAGGACGGTGGTCGAAGGGATCGAGGCCGTCCGGGTCGAGGACCCCGATGCGGCGCAAGGCCTTTGGCGGGAGCGCAGGCTGCCTGTGTACGTGGACCCCGCTTTCGAGATCGGCGGCCGCTTGAAGCCCGATGTCATGGTGGATGCCATTCTGGCTAAAAAGAACACGGGGAGCAGCCTGTCGATGGCACCCCTCTGCATCGCCCTGGGCCCTGGATTCGAGGCAGGGAAGGATGCCCATTGCGTCATCGAGACGAACCGTGGACATTTTCTGGGCCGTGTCATCATCGCCGGGGCGGCTCAGGCTGATACAGGCGTTCCGGGGGCGGTCGAGGGGGTGACGCGGGACCGGGTCCTGCGGGCGCCGAAAGACGGGGTGTGGAAGGCTGAAAGCGAGATCGGCCGCATGGTCGACTCGGGGGAGCGCATCGGTGAGGTTGGTGGTGTAGCCGTTCCCGCCCTTGTCAAGGGTGTCTTGCGGGGGATGATCCATGATGGAGTCCTTGTGAAGAACGGGATGAAGATCGGCGACATCGACCCTCGAGGTCATGTGGAACACTGCTTCACCATATCCGAAAAGGCCCTGGCTGTCGGCGGCGGTGTGTTGGAGGCGATCTTCAGGGTTTTCGCCGCTTGAGTGGGTCGAATCTGGGCCATCCATGGGCCCTTCGGGTGCTCAGTTCCACCGCTTCGCGGAGGGTCCGGGTTGCCTCACACGCTTCGCGTGCTTCGTCCCACCCCTGCGGGGCGGGTTCCGGTTCGGCCAAGATCAAGGAAAGCAATCGTTTGCGCGGAGCCGACCTGGTGGGTGCCGCACAAGCAAATATGCAGATTGAGGCCGGGATTGGCCAAAAAGACCATTTCCGGATGGAAATGCATCTCAGAGCACAACGCGGCGCTTGACAAGGCATAAATGGTGCTTAGCTTCCATCCGAAAATGATTTCCCGGTAAAACCCGGTTTCCAATCCGGAAAAGAGGATTTTTCTTCACACCCTTCGGGTGCTCAGTCCCACCCCTGCGGGGCGGGTCCCGGTTTGGCCAAGATCAAGGAGATCAAGCGTTTGCGCGGAGGCGGACTCTAGGTCGCCGCACAAGCAAGCGTGCGGATTGACGCTGGGATTGGCCAAGAAGACATTTCCGGATGGAAACTGCTTAGCTTTCTCGCGGGAATTTTGCAGGAGGCGGCGAATCCCTTTTCCGTTTAAAAGGACCCAGGTGTTGCAGGGGGTTTAATCCAGCAGGAAGGCGGCTCAGCCTTCAGAACTTTTTACCTGAGGAGGTTTTTTGCGCATGAATATCAGACCGTTGAATGATCGCGTGGTGGTGCTTCGCATCGAAGAAGAGGAGAAGACACCGGGCGGCCTCATTATCCCGGACACGGCCAAAGAGAAGCCGCAGGAGGGCCGGGTGATCGCGGTTGGCGTCGGGAAACTGAATGACAAAGCCGAAAGGATCCCGATGGAGGTCAAGGAAAACGACCGTGTCTTGTTCAGTAAGTATGCGGGCAATGAGATCAAGATCGATGGTGTGGAACATTTGATCATGCGTGAGGATGACATTTTGGCGATTGTGGAAGCTTGAGGAGGAATGGGGCAATGGCTGGTAAAGATATCAAATACAGTGCAGCTGCCAGGGAGAAGATCCTGAAGGGCGTCGACACCCTTGCCAATGCGGTAAAGGTTACATTGGGTCCGAAGGGGAGGAATGTGCTGATCGAGAAGTCCTGGGGCGCTCCGAAGATCACCAAGGACGGTGTGACGGTTGCAAAGGAGATCGATCTCGAAGACAAGTTCGAAAACATGGGCGCTCAGATGGTCAGGGAGGTCGCTTCGAAGACCTCGGACGTTGCCGGGGACGGAACGACCACGGCCACGATCCTCGCCCAGGCGGTTTTTCGTGAAGGGTCCAAACTGGTGGCGGCAGGCGCCAACCCTATGGCGGTCAAGCGCGGGATCGACAAGGCTGTGGAGCTGGTGGTGGCGGAGTTGAAAAAGATCTCCAAACCCACTAAAGAGAAAAGGGAAATCGCGCAGGTCGGAACGATCTCCGCCAATAATGACAAGACCATCGGAAACATCATTTCCGAGGCCATGGAGAAGGTCGGTAAAGAAGGGGTGATTACGGTCGAAGAGGCCAAAAGCATGGAGACCACCCTGGAGATCGTCGAGGGGATGCAGTTCGACCGTGGATATGTCAGCCCCTATTTTGTGACTGACCCTGAGAAGATGGAGGTCCATCTCGAGGAGCCCTTCATCCTGCTCAGCGAGAAAAAGATCAGCAGCATGAAGGATCTGGTTCCGATTCTGGAGCAGATCGCCCGGATGAACAAACCCCTCTTGATCCTCGCGGAGGATGTGGAGGGTGAGGCCCTTGCGACTCTGGTGGTCAACAAGCTGCGCGGAACGCTGCAGTGCGCAGCCGTAAAGGCCCCCGGCTTCGGCGACCGGCGCAAAGCCATGCTGCAGGATATCGCGATTCTGACCGGTGGTCAGGTCATCAGCGAGGACCTCGGGATCAAACTCGAGAACATCACGGTCCAGGATCTGGGCACGGCCAAGCGGATCTCGGTGAACAAAGACAATACCACCATCGTTGACGGCGGCGGGAGCCGTGAGGCGCTGGATGGCCGGGTCAAGCAGATTCGGGCTCAGATCGAGGAGACCACAAGCGATTATGACCGGGAAAAGCTTCAGGAGCGCCTTGCCAAGCTGATCGGCGGCGTGGCGGTCATCAGTGTGGGGGCTGCGACCGAGACTGAGATGAAAGAGCGCAAGGATCGTGTCGAAGACGCCTTGAACGCCACCCGCGCGGCGGTCGAAGAAGGCATTGTTCCCGGGGGCGGCGTGGCCTTTGCTCGGGTGATCAAATCGCTGGGAGATGCGCATTTTGAAGGCGATGAAGAGCTGGGCTTGGATCTTGTCAAGCGTGCGCTCGAAGAGCCGGTGCGGCAGATCGCAAACAACGCGGGCTTCGAGGGATCGGTCGTGATTCAGAAGGTGCTCGAAGGAAGCGGCGCCTATGGGTTCAATGCCGATACGGGCGTTTACGAGGATCTGATTGAGGCTGGTGTCATCGATCCCACCAAAGTGACTCGTTTTGCACTGCAGAATGCTGCTTCAGTGGCAGGATTGCTCATGACCACGGAGGCCATGGTTGCTGAAAAACCGGCCAAGAAAAAGTCGGCGGCCCCGCCCATGCCCCCGGATGATGACATGTACTGATCAGTGATCCCCCGTCCGGAAACATAGTCCGGCAGCCCCTGTTCCGCAATAATCGGGGCTTTCGACTCGCAGAGAAGAGCCGCGCGGTTTTTGAACCGCGCGGCTCTTTGATTATAGCACCCTGGAACGATGCCGGCCTATGGGTTGACCATGTGGATGGTGCGCTGAGGAAAGGGAATTTCGATGTCGTTTTGATCGAATGCCTTCTTGACGGCATGGGTGAAATCGAATTTCACATCCCAATAGTCGGTCTTTTTGACCCATGGACGTACAAAGAGGTTCACGCTGGAATCGGCCAGTTCCGCGACTACGATTTGCAGCTCGGGCTCCGCCAGGATTCGGGGATCCTTCTTGAGGAGGTCTTGGAGCACCTCGATGGCCTTTTCAATGGAGGATCCATAACCGATGCCAAAGACCATATCAAGGCGGCGTATATCGTATGCCGAAAAGTTTTTGATGGTATCGGCGAAGATCTTGCTGTTGGGGACGATGATTTTGATGTTGTCGGGTGTCACCAGCGTGGTGGTGAAGAGATGGATCTCCTTTACACTGCCGCTTACCCCGGCGGCATCGATGTAGTCGTCGGTCTTGAATGGACGCAGGACCAGCAAAAGAAAACCGGCCGCAAAGTTGGCAAGGGAGCCCTGCAGCGCCAGGCCGACGGCCAGACCGGCGGCGCCCAGGACGGCGATGAATGAGGTGGTCTGCACGCCGAATTTGGCGAGGGCGGCCAATACGGCAAAAACGAGGACCAACGTATACGCCAGACCGGCGACAAACGAGATCACCGAGGCATCGGTATTGGACTTGCGAAGGACTCTGGTGACGATCCTTCGGGCGATTCCGGCACCGATCTTACCGAGGATCAGAATGATAATGGCGCCGATTACATTGATGCCGTATGTGGTTAGATAATGCATAACAACTTGAAGAGAATCCTGCATGGACAACTCCTTTCCAGCCTGAATGGCTCAGGCTTGAGGCAGGTTGAAAAAGCGGCAGACTGCCGGGTTCTTCTTTTACCCTGCAGCCGCTCCGGGGCCGGGTCGATCGGCCGGAGTTGGTTTCCATCCGGAAAGGGCCTTTTTTGCCAATCTCGGCGTCGATCT
The DNA here is from genome assembly GCF_000422285.1 of Desulfatiglans anilini DSM 4660. Lineage (NCBI taxonomy): Bacteria > Pseudomonadati > Thermodesulfobacteriota > Desulfobacteria > Desulfatiglandales > Desulfatiglandaceae > Desulfatiglans > Desulfatiglans anilini. The sequence continues at coordinate 172,385 of NZ_AULM01000004.1, read as the reverse complement.
GCACGTTTGCTTGTGCGGAGGCGACCTGAAGGTCGCCTCCACACAAGCGTTGGATTTCCTTGATCTTGGCCAAACCGGGACCCGCCGCGATGCGGTGGGACTGAGCACCCGAAGGATGTAAAGAAAAATCCTGGTTTCCGGATGGACACGGTTATGAAACGGGGAAATGCAGCCGGGATACCGGTGTTGAAACAGGCCGGTTTCAGTGACAGGGAGATCAGAATGAGACAACCAGCCGATCCGAACGGAAACCCCTTCCTTGAAGGGGTCGCCGTTCGGATCTTTGCTGGTTCAGGTTTAGTTTAAGCTGAGGACGATCTAGAAGACAGGCGACAACTCGACGCGCCGATTCTTTGCCCTGCCAGCCGGATTATCCTTGCCGTCGATCTTGTTCGGGGCGATCGGCTTGGACTCACCGTAGGCCTTGGTGGTCAGACGACCCGAAACGATGCCGGCCTTCTCGAGGTATTTCTTGACGGAGTTGGACCGCCTCTGGGAGAGGCCCATGTTGTACTGTTCGGTGCCGATGCTGTCCGTATGTCCATCCAACTGAATCATGACGTTGGGATTGAGTTTGAGGACGCGTACAACGTCGTCGAGGACACCCTGGTACTGGGGCTTGACGGTGTCTTTGTCGAAGTCGAAGAGGACGTTCGGAATGACCCAGCAGCCTCTCTCATCCACCTTGGCTCCCTTGGGGGTGCCGGGGCACTGATCGATATCGTCGGGCACGCCGTCGCCGTCGCTGTCAAGTCTTCCAACGGCCTTCGGTTTTTCACCCTTGGTCAGGAAGACCTTTTCGACGAAAGCGGCCATCTCGGCGCCGCCCATGATGTCCTTGGCGTTGGTCGCAAATCCGCAATTCCCGGCCTTGGCGACTTCATCGAGGACGGCCTTCCCGGTTTTGCTGTCGCCGATCTGAACCGTGTAGATGCAGAGCCCGGGGAATTCCTTCTTGAGGGCTTCGGCCGCAGGAACGGCCTTGTCAGTGGCTTCGCCGTCGCTGAAGATGATCATGGCGGTTGGGCCCTGCATGGCCTTCAACTCAGCAGCGGAGGCTTCCATCGCTTCTCCGAGGGGGGTGTTGCCGCCGGTGCAGGTGATCTTGGCGATCGCCTTGGCCATGTCGGCGCTCACGTAAGGGGCCGGTCCATAGATGACGGAGGTCGGGTCCCCGGGGATGCAGGAGCCCTGCCCGAAGGTGCGCAACGCTCCGTTGAGCTTGATGGCGGGGATCGTCTGGTTCATGCGGTTCACTACTTCGCGCGCGAGATCCAGCTTCTTGTGCCCCTGGCACTTGTCTGACATGGAGGTGGAGCCATCAAAGACCACGACGAAATTGTCAACGCTTTGGGTGTAATCCCCCGATTTGACTTTTGGGTTCAGGTCATACGCCTGGAAAGGCGCCAGGGGTTGGGGCGCTGTCGCACACCCAACAAAGAAAGCCCCTACCGCAATCAAAAGAAACGCCATGAAAAAAGATCTACGCATCACCACTACCTCCTGAAAAATGTTTTTGGTCCAAAAGCTTAAACCCAAACCTCTACTGCAGATCCGTTCAGGTACACCGGACTCTTGTGAAAAAAACGGCCATCCATGTTGCGAATAGGCCTTACGGCTCTCCAACGCTGCATGCTTCCAGGCGCAGAGCCAAATCGGCATAAAGGCCAAACTATAGCAAAGTTGATCTTCAGTCAAGCGGAATGTGAGAGAATGTTTGCCTTTCCTCTTGAGAATTCATACTATTTTAACGGAAAAGCGTATTTGGGTGGCTGGGTTGAACAGGGGTCGCAGAGGGGCGCAGGATGCTGCCGGAGTAACGTCCGTCAAGAAATGGCGAATAACCAGGGGTGAATGTTTGGTCCGTAAGAAGATGTTCGGGCGGGATCAAAGGGATCCGACCATATTTCCGGTCTGGAAACGAGGTTGTATCGGTAAATCATTTCCGGATGGGCATGGGTTGATGCCCGTATCGGCCGAACTGCGACCGGCCGGGATGAGATCCCCTCGAGTGGGCGAGGGCGCTCAGCGGGTGCCGGATGCCCCTCAGTAATGGGGAATGCCCGACGGCAAGGACGTATTCATGTATTGCAGGTGGATCGACGTTTGGGATGGAATGATTGGCAGCCATCCGGCAAAGGGGAAATTCATATGAAAGAGCGATCCAAGGCGGCTGTTTTGGCGTCTTTTGCGGGGGACGCACTGGCCCTCGGTGCACACTGGATCTATGACACGAATCAGATCCTGAAGCGTTTCGGGCGGATCGAGAACTTGCTGGGACCGTCGCCCGATTCCTACCATCCAACAAAGACGAAAGGGGACTTCACGCACTACGGGGACCAGATGCTGGTGCTGCTCGAATCCCTGGCGGACCTCCAGCGGTTTGACCTGCGGGACTTCTCCGAGCGCTGGCGTGCCTTGTTCAATGGCTATGAAGGATATGTGGATCAGGCCACCCGGATGACCCTTTCACGCTATGCGGAGGGGAAGACCTGGCGCGACCCCGGCTCCCCTTCGAACGACCTGGCCGGGGCTGCACGCATCGCCCCCCTCGTCTACCTGTATGCGGATGATCTCGGCGCCCTCGTGGCGTCCGCCAGGGAGCAGACCCGCATGACCCACGCCGATCAGTGGACCGTCGAGAGCGCCGAGTTTTTCGCCCGCGTGGTCCACGCGATCCTGCATGGACAGACCCCCGGGGATGCGATCTCCGATGTGGTGAAAGAGCATTACACCGGGTCCGTGATCGAGAAATGGGTTCAGCAAGGCCGTGGATCGGTCGAAAGAGAGAGCGTCAAGGCGATCCTCGCTTTCGGCCAGAGCTGCCACGCCCCGGAGGCGTTTCCGGGGGTGATCCATTTGATCGAGAAATATCCGGACAACCTGAAGGAGGCCCTGGTTCAGGGTGTCATGGGCGGAGGCGACAGCGCCGGCCGCGGCATGCTGGCGGGTTTGGTGCTGGGGGCGCACAACGGAATGCAAGGGGTGCCGGAGGCTTGGATAACCGGCATGCGGCGCCGCGATCATCTGCTGAGGCTGATCGAAGGCATCCTTCCTTCATAAGCGGTTTTTTGCCCGATAAGGTCCTGAGGCTCAGCGTGTGAGAGGGCGCTCGCCGGTATGGACCGTGATCGTATGGAACATGAATTGCCGGTATGAGACGCGCTCGAAGCCGGCCTCGCGCATGAGGGCGGCGAGGCGTGCGGGTTCGAAGAAGGCTTGGGTCGTTTCGGGGAGATAGGTGTAGGCCGAACGGTTGCCCGCAATGATCTCTCCGAGGAACGGGATGACGCGCCGCAGATAGAAGCGGACGAAAGGCGCTAGCGGCCCTGGCGGCGGCGGGGATGTGTCGAGGCATACCACGCGCCCCCCCGGCTTGAGGACGCGCATCTGCTCTTCGAAAGCCCGCAGCGGGTCGGGGACGTTCCGAATGAGGTAGCCCGAGGTGACGGCATCGAAGGCCGCATCCTCGAAGGGAAGGCGCAATGCGTCGGCCTGGCACCAGGATATCGTGTTTTTCCGATCGCGTGCACGGCCTATCTCGAGCATAGGCCGGGTAAAATCCACGGCAGTGATAGTGACCTCCCGGCAGCTTTTCTGGGCCTCGAAGGCGATGCCTCCCGTTCCTGTTCCAACATCCAGCAGACGGTGTCCAGATTGCAGGCGCGCGCGCCGGATGACCTCGCGTTTCCAATTCCGATCGCGGTCAAAGGTCATCAGCCGATTCATCAGATCGTAGCGGGCCGAAATTTCGCTGAACATCCGCCGGACCTCCGGGCGGGGATCGTTTGCTCCTGCGGCCTTGAAAGGGGGCTGTTTCTTAGGGGAAGAGGGCGGCATCGTCAGCTCCGGATCCGGCCGGAAAAAGGCGTTGGGTTGTGCGGCAAAACCCGGCGCGTCTGCCTTGCAAGGTTCAAGACGCTCGTTTGGGGATGAAAAATTCTCATTCTATTGAAACATGAATCGGCGCATGCTGATGTTCATCAGCAGCCCGAGCAGGATCATGGTGGTGACGAGGGATGAGCCCCCGTAGCTGAAAAGGACCAGTGGAATGCCCACGACGGGCAGGATCCCCGTCACCATGCCGACATTGATCAGGACCTGCCAGAAGACGATGGCCACGATCCCGATGGCCAGCACGGAGCCGAACCGGTCCCGCGAGTTGGCGGCGATCATCAGGCCCCAGATGATGACGCCGAGGTAGAACATCAGCAGAAAACCGGCTCCGAGAAGGCCCCATTCCTCGGCCAGCACCGAAAAGGCGAAGTCTGTGTGCTGCTCCGGCAGAAAATGAAGCCGCGTCTGGGTGCCGTGAAGGAAGCCCTTGCCCCAGAAGAGCCCGGACCCGATCGCAATTTTGGATTGATTGATGTGGTAACTCGATCCCAGCGGGTCCAGGTCCGGGTTGAGGAAGGTCAGGATTCGGGTTTGCTGGTAGGGCTTCAGCTTCATCCAGATCAGCGGGGCTGCGGCCATGGTGGAGCAGAGAATAATCAGTAAGGATTTCCAGTGAATACCGACTACCAGGATCATGGATCCGCCCACTGCAACCAGGAGGAGTGCCGTTCCGAGATCGGGCTCCTTGAGAATCAGGGCTGCAGGCAGGGCGATCAGGAGGAAGGGCTGCCAGAGATCTCTCAAATGATAGCTTCTCTGCATTCCCCGATTACAAATGAATTTGGCCAGGACCAGGACGAGCGTGAATTTCGCTAATTCCGAGGGCTGGAACGTGACTGGCCCGAGGGCGATCCAGCGTTGAGAACCCGAGGTGACTTTGCCGACCACCAGGACGAGAACCAGAAGCAGGATGGATATCGCGTAAGCAGGGTAGGCGAAACGTTCCAAATGGGTGTAGTTGAAGGTCGTCATGATCAGCAGGAAGCTGAACCCGATCAGGAACCAGTAGATCTGTTTGTAAAAGACCTGAGACCCGCCGATGTCCCGCACGGCGTAAGTGGCGCTGTAAAGGTTGGCAATGCTCATGACGGCGATGCCTGCAATCATGAAGAGCAGGAGCCAATCGAAGTTCTGAATGAGTCTGCGGTCGATCATGCTTTACCCCGATGTATCTTTCGGTCTGCCGGTTTCGCCGGCGGATCGCACGGGGGATTCCATATAGGATTCGATCACCGTTTTGGCCAGCGGGGCGGCCGCGCTTCCCCCATGGCCCCCGTGCTCGACGAGAACGGCGACCGCGATTCTGGGATCCTCGGCCGGTGCGACGGCCACGAACCAAGCATGGTCCCTGTACCGCCAGGGGATGTCCGATTCGTCTTCATAATGCTTCGCTTTTTCAAGGGCGACAACCTGAGCGGTCCCGGTTTTGCCACCAACGGAACATCCCTCGATCCTGCAGCGTGAGCCGGTGCCCCGCGGACCTTCGACCACACCGACCAGGGCTTGCTTGACCCGCTCGAGATGGGCCTTGTCGATGGGCACCTTCTGTTTGACCACCGGTTCGAACCGGAAGATCGTTTCGTTGTTCCTGCCGACCACCTCTTTCGTGACCTGCGGTTGATAAATGAGGCCGCCGTTGAAGACGGCTGAAAAGAGGGTGGCCATCTGGATCGGGGTCACGAGGACGAAGCTTTGTCCTATGGACGAGATCAGGGTTTCTCCCAATTGCCAGGATACGCCGTAGGTTTTTTTCTTCCAGTCGTTGTCGGGGATCAATCCTGCCTTTTCGTCCCCTGCGTCGAAGCCGGTAGGCTGCCCCAGCCCGAAAGCACGCGCATAGCGCGCGATCCGCTCGATGCCCAGCTTTTTGCCGAGAAGGTAGAAATAGACATCACAGGACTGCACGAGGGCCTGCTGCAGGTCCATGTGGCCGTGACCCTGCCGCCTCCAGCAGCGGTATTTGTAATTTCCTATGGCGTACACGCCGTTGCAGAAGGCCGTTTCGGAGGGGGTTATCAGCCCTTCCTGAAGTCCGGCCAGGGCGACCACGATCTTGAATATGGATCCCGGTGGATATTGACCGCACAGGGCCCTGTTTTGCAGAGGGCTCGATTCGGCACTGATCATTGCCTTCCAGAGGGTCCTGTCGATGCCGCCGACAAAGACGTTAGGGTCGTAATCGGGGCTGCTCGCGAGCGCCAGAACCTGGCCGCTGGCCGGGTCCAGCGCCACGATGGCGCCCGTTTTACCCGCGAGGCAATCTTCTGCGACACTCTGAAGCCTGCGGTCGATGGTGAGGTGGACGTTGGCCCCTGGAAGGGGGGCCTTGCGGGAAACAACCCTGATTTGGCGGCCCGAGGCGTCGACTTCCACCTGTTCGCCGCCCCGGACGCCGCCCAAATGGGCCTGCCAGCGGGCCTCGATGCCGGATTTTCCGATGAGGTCTCCCGGCTTGTTATCGGCAAAACGGCCGCTTTTCAGTTGTTGTTCCGTGATTTCGCCGACATATCCGATGAGATGGGTGGCGAAGTCATCCCAGACATAGTGCCGCTGCGGCTGCACCTGAATGAACAGGCCGGGCATGTCATAAAGATGCGTCTCCACCTTCGCCAATTGATCGCGCTGCATGTCACGGATGAGGCAGACGGGCAGAAAGGGGTAACGGGCGCCTGTCTTGTCGATGGCAGCTCGTGCCTTGAGCGGATCGAGACCCGTCATTTGAGACAGTTCGTTCAAAAGCCGGTCCTGGTCTTGAACCTCTTCAGGGATGAAGTAAAGATCATACGCCGGCCTGTTGTCGGCCAGGACCTCTCCGTTGCGGTCGAGAATCATCCCCCGGAAAGGAGCGATATCGCGGAGCCGGATTCGGTTGTTCTCGGATTTTTCCCTGAACGTCGGCCCCTGCAGGATCTGCAGGAACCACAGCCGCAGCATCAGCACGGCGAAGGCCGAAAACGCCAGCACCACTGCGATCCGGATATGCCGGTGCAGGATTTTAGCAGAGGTGGAATCAGACCCGAAGGTGTGCAAATCGATTGCTTCTCCATCATCTGTTCGATGTTCGGTTGAAAGGAAGCGGCAGGGCGCTGCTCAGCCGGCAGGCAGACGTCACTCGATCTTCCCATTCGGTGCGCTGGTGGCGCCTTTCGCCAGGACGGCGCCCAGCCGGTCAAGCAGGAGGAAGATGATCGGCCCTGACAGCCCTGTCATGGTGGCAGAAATCAGGGCTGAGTTCAAGAAGGATTGAAACGAGGGAGAGAGCGCCGGGAAGAGCAGGATGAAGAGAAATACTCGAACGGTATGAATGCAGATTTCCGCGGCGGTGCAGATGATCACCTGGCCTTTGGGGTTTCCGAGTTCGAAAAGACGCCGAAGAACAGCTACCGCCGCCACCGTGGTGAGATACAGGAGAGGAAATAGGCCGGCCTTCCCATGGCTGAAAAGGTCCATGCAGAGCCCCTGCGCAAGTGCGAATACGCCTGCGGAGACAGCCCCGAAGGCGTAGAAGGCATAGACCGTCAGGACCGTCAGGATGTCCAGGTGAGAAAAAAGGACGTCGAACCGTTCGGCAAGGTTTCCCCTCAGAAGGGTGTAGGTCAGACCCAGGAGCCAAAGGAAGGTGTGCAAAACTACTTGTCTGTTTGTTCGTTCCTGAAGATGGATGTCTCTTCCTCCCTGGGTTTCAAAATGACCAGCACTTCTTCGAGCTTCGAAAAATCCACAGCGGTTCTGAGGGTGACCTCCTTGAACAGCTCGCCGCGGGGTTCCGCAACGGTCAGGACATGGCCGACCGGGATGCCTTTGGGAAAGACGCCGGCGAGCCCGGAGGTGATAACCGGATCGCCTTTCCGGACGCTCGAAGCTTTTGCGACGTATTCCAATCGACAGGCTTCCGAAGATTGCCCCCGCAGGATTCCCCGATCCCGTGACGGCAGGATGAGGATGTCCACGGCGCTGTTCTGGTCGATCAGGAGAAGAACTTGGGCATAATGGGGTGAAACGGCTACGATACGCCCCACAAGGCCGTCGGCATTGACCACGGGCATGCTGGCGGTCAATCCGTCTTTTGCACCCTTGTCGATGATGATGGACTTGAACCAGCCGCTCGGATCCCGGCCGATCACACGGGCGGCGAGAACCGGATGGGCGATGGTGCGCCGGAATTGGAGCAGGTTCTGCAGGCGCTCGTAGCCAGCTGCCATCTCCCGATAGCGCTGATTCTCCATCCTGAGAGATTGGATTTCGGCTTTGAAACGCTCGTTTTCCTGGCGCACATCGACAAGATAGAAATAGTCGAGCCAGAAATCCTTGGTCGCCTGGACCGTCCGGGTGAACAAATTCTGAAGAGGGGCGGTAAGCTCGACAAACAGCCTCTCAAGCGAACTCCAGCTGTTGCCGCTGTTCGGGCTCGATGAAAAGAGGAACAGGACGAAGGCCAGAAAAAAAACCCATATCCAAATTCTGCGAAAAAAGCTCACAGCATCCAGGCATTCCGATTCGGTTCAATACAATGAGGCGCTTTTCTCGGCAGGGCACCGGTAATAAATGCTCTCTCCAATCCATCTGCATCGCGGAAGCCCCTTATCCCGAAGAGGGCGGGCGGCTCGGCGCTGCGCTTCCGACATGGGTCAAAAAGCCTTTTTTGGGAGGGGAGACCGGCTAGGTGCTTACGGCGACCTCCTTCAAAATAGCCAGCGTATCCAATGCCTTTCCGGAACCAAGCACGACGGCCGCGAGGGGGTCTTCCGCCACCGTTATCGGCAGCTTCGTCTCTTCCCGCAGCAGCACATCGAGGTTTTTGAGCAGGGAGCCGCCGCCCGTCAACATGATGCCTTTGTCCACGATATCCGCTGCGAGTTCGGGCGGAGTCTGTTCCAGGGCGATCCGTACCGTTTCGACAATGGTTTCGACCTGCTCCGAGATGGCGCTGCGAACCTCTTCCGAGTCGATCGTCAGGATCTTGGGAATGCCCGTGACGAGGTCCCGCCCTTTGACTTCGATGGTCTGGATCTCCTTGCTGGGATAGGCGTTTCCGATGGTGGTTTTGATGATCTCAGATGTCCGGACGCCGATCAGGAGGTTGTATTTGCGTTTGATGTATTGCAGAATGGCGTCGTCCATCTTGTCTCCGGCGACCCGGACCGACCGGCTGTACACAATGCCGGCAAGGGAAATGACGGCCACCTCCGTCGTCCCGCCGCCGATGTCGACGACCATGTTGGCGGTCGGTTCCGTAATGGGGAGACCGGCTCCGATCGCCGCGGCCATCGGTTCTTCGATCAGGAAGACCTCCCTCGCGCCGGCGGATTCCGCTGATTCACGGACAGCTCTTTTTTCGACTTGCGTAATGCCGCTCGGGACACAGATGATGATGCGGGGGCGGAGGAGGTTCCGCCGGTTGTGCACCTTGCGGATGAAGTGACGCAGCATGGCCTCGGTGATCTCGAAATCGGCGATGACCCCGTCTTTCATGGGGCGGATCGCCACGATGTTCCCCGGGGTTCGGCCAACCATCATCTTGGCCTCGCGCCCGACCGCGAGCACCCTGTTGGTGCCTTTGGCGTCTTTGCGAACGGCAACCACGGAAGGCTCGCTCAGGACGATGCCCTTCCCCTTCACGTAAACAAGGGTGTTGGCTGTACCGAGGTCGATGGCTAAGTCGTTGGAAAACAAGCCCAAAACGGGATCGAAAAGCATGCAGATCTCCTTTCTGAATCAGCGACACATCAATCTTATCTTATTAAAGGAAATTGCATGAATGATCAAACACAAAAATGGCCAAAATGATTTGCCTTGACATCTCCCGGAGCGGATGCTTAAATACCCATTTACTTTAGTTTCCACCCGGAAATGGTCTTTTTAGCCAATCTCGGCGTCAATCTGCACGTTTGGTTGTGAGGCGACCTGCAGCAGGTCGCCTCCGCGCAAACGCTTGATTTCCTTGATATTGGCTAAAAACTCTCATTTCCGGATTGGAAACCGGGTTCTACCGGGGAATCATTTCCGCGGATGGATGACATTAGAATCGTTCGGGAAGCCCCCGCAGGAGACCCGTGTTGACGTGTTCGGGCCGGGTCATTGGGGGGGATCGCTGATGAGCCGGAGATCGACCTGTCCGGCTGGCCACGGATGCTGCATCCGGGGCTTTCGGACCTGCCGGCGGGCATGATCCCGTCAGGCGCTTCCGGACGGGGAATACCGTTCATCTCCATAGCAGATGGTGAGGAATCATGAAAAGAACCTATCAACCCAGCAATATCAAGAGAGCACGGACTCATGGCTTCAGGGCCCGCATGAAAACACGGGGCGGGATCAATGTCTTGAGGCGCCGCAGGGCGAAGGGGCGCAAGCGTTTGACCGTATAGGGGCCTTGTGGATCCGGCCCTCTGCGGTTCAGAGATGGGCGATTTTTCCCTGCCGAAAAACGAAAGGTTATTGGCCCGGCCGGATTTTATCCATGTCGATCAGTTGGGAAAGCGCCGGCAAAGCAGGCATTTTGTTGTCAAATGCCTGCGTAATGGGCTGGGATGCACACGGTTGGGGGTCACGGCCAGCAGAAGGACAGGCAACGCCGTCCAGCGGAATCGCGCCAAACGCCTGATGCGCGAATTTTTCAGGCTGCACAAGGTCGAATTTCCCCGGGGCTATGATGTTCTGATCATCGCAAAGAAGGAAGCCGGCAGCCTGAGCCTCTTTGAGGTTGTTGAAGAGCTTGAGGAGATCTTTTTCGATAAGGAATTGTTTGTTTAATGCCCGGTATATCCCGGTAGGCTTGATCGGGTGTTATCAGCGTTTTCTCTCGCCTTTGTGGCCTCCTTCCTGCCGTTTTTATCCAACCTGTTCGTCTTATGCCCGGGATGCCTTCATGAAGTATGGGATCGTAAAAGGGGGCACTCTGGCCCTCCTGAGGATCCTGAAGTGCCATCCTTTCCACCCAGGCGGCTATGACCCTCTGGTTTGACCCGAATCGGATGCGTTTGTCTGAAGGCAGGCGTGGAGAGCGCGCGGCCGTTTGCGGTTCCTGCCTACATCCCGTTTGAATCCCCGCCCCGCAGGAGCTGCCCCGGTCCGGCCGGCGAAAGGCCCTCGCGGCGCCTCGGAAACCAAAGAGCTTTGAACATGGAAAAAAGAACGATACTGGCATTCGTTTTATCCTTCGTTGTACTGATCGGGTGGTCGCTTCTCTTTGCTCCGAAGGAGGCGGAAAGGCCTCCGCAAAATGAACCGGCGGCCGAAGGCGTTTTGTCCGCCCCTGCTGAAACGCAGGCGGTCGATCCGGCGGCTCCGCAACCGGTTGCGCCTTCTGCCGGGCCCCAGCCGCCCGCAGACCCCGGCGGGCAGATCGGGCAGAAGGAGATTGTGATCGAAACCCCCCTTTATCGGGCGGTGATGACCAATGTTGGCCCCACCTTCAAGAGCTTCAAGCTGAAACGGTACCGCGAGACAAATTCCCCTGAGTCGCCATGGATCGAGCTGCTGAGCCACATGTCGGGTGCAGGAGATTTCACGGGGGTCCAGTTCGGAGATCAAGCGTTCTCCCTGGATCGTAACCTGGCCTTCGAAGCGGGCGTTGACAGCCTGACGCTCACCGAGGGGGGAGGGCCCCAGGAGGTGGTCTTCGAGCGCCGCGCGCCAGAGGGTCTGGTCCACAGGCAGGTTTACCGGTTCAGCGCTGGATCGTATGCCGTCGAAGTCGAAAGCGAGGTCAGGAACGAGGGCACCGCTCCTGTGACCGGCGCCTTCAAGGCGGGGCTGACGGCCGTTCCGCCGAAGGAAAAGAAGGGATACTACAGCTATGTCGGGCTGGTCTTGTATCAGGACAGAAGCCTCGAAGAGGTGAAGCTGGAGGATCCTTCCGAGCAGAAACAGTTCAACGGCCATATCAACTGGCTGGCTTATGAAGACGATTATTTCATGAGGGCCCTGATGCCCCCCGAGCCGTTGACGGAGGGGCGGGTTCAGGCTGAAATGCTGGCGAACGGATGGCTGCAGGGCATCTACGTTCCATCCGCAGTGACGGTCGGAGCGGGCCAGGCGGCTTCTGCGAAATACGGCCTCTATCTGGGTCCGCGGGATCTCGGAAGCCTCAAGGATGTCGGCCGCGACCTTGACCGGGTGGTCGACTTCGGCTGGACGGATATCATCGCCAAGCCCCTCCTCCACCTCCTCAGATTTTTCAACCAGTATATCCACAACTATGGTTTTTCAATCATCCTGCTCACGATCCTCGTGAAGATCATCTTTTGGCCGCTGACGCACAAGAGCTACAAGTCCATGAAAGAGATGCAAAAGCTCCAGCCGCGCCTGGCCAAGATCAGAGAAAAATACAAAGACAACAAAGAGATGATGAATCGGGAGATGATGGGGCTCTATAAGACCTACAAGGTCAACCCGATGAGCGGGTGCCTGCCCATGATCATCCAGATTCCGGTCTTTTTCGCGCTTTTCAGGATCCTCGGCAGCGCCATAGAACTGCGGCACGCGCCCTTCCTCCTCTGGATCGATGACCTTTCGGCCCCCGACCGCCTCTTCCAGTTCCCGTTCGACATTCCTTTGATGGCGCCGCCCTCCGGTATCCCCGTACTGACATTGCTGATGGGGGCCTCGATGTTCATTCAGCAGAAGATGACTCCGACTCCGGGAGATCCCGCCCAGGCCAAGATCATGATGTTTCTGCCGCTGATCTTTACCTTCATGTTTATCAATTTCCCCTCGGGCCTGGTACTGTACTGGCTGGTGAACAACGTTCTCTCTATCGGGCAGCAGTACCGCATTCAGAAAAAGCCGGCATAACATTCGGAGGAAAAGCATGGAAGTGTATGAATTCGAAGGAAAAAACACCGAAGACGCCATTGCCAACGCCTGCCGTCGGCTGAACCGTGCCAGAGAAGATCTGGAGATCGAGGTCCTCGAACCGGGCTCTGCAGGGATTTTCGGCCTTGTCGGCGGACGCAAGGCCAAGATCAAGGTGACGATTCCCGTGCGTGAGGAAGAGACTCCGTCCGAACCCGAGCTGGAGCAGGAACCGCAATCCGCTGCCGAACCCTTTTCGGCTGAAGCCCCCAGCGCCGGGGAGGCGGCCGAAGTCCCCGAAGAAGCGGCCGAAGCGCCGCTCCCGGAAGACGAAAATGATCTGAAGGTCGCCCGCGAGACCCTCGAAAAGATCCTTGCATGTATTCCATTGAAGGACACCTCTGTGGCGGTCGAATACAGCAACGGCGCCATCCTCCTGAACATCACGGGCGACACCTCCGGGCTTCTGATCGGCCGGAAGGGGCGTACGCTCGACGCACTGCAGTTCATTGTGAACAAGATCGTCAACAAAACGCTCGAGCGGCGGGTGCAGGTGGTGGTCGACTCCGAGAACTACCGTCAGCGGCGGCGGGATTCCCTGATCGAGATGGCCCTCCGGATGGGAGAAAAGGCCAAGCGGCTCAAGAAACCGGTGAGCACCAACCCGCTGAACCCCTATGACCGGAGGATCGTCCATCTGACGCTGCGTGACGATGCGGATCTGGACACGCGCAGCCGCGGAGAGGGGATGCTCAAGAAGATCGTTATCATGCCCAAGCGGTCGGGGGGAGACAATCGCTCAGATCGACTCCATTAAAGATCGTTTCATGCTGAAAGCCGCCTTTTGCGCCGCGCTTCCTGCGCTGCAGGCGGCTTTTTGAATCTATGGCACCGGCCCCTGTGCCGGGCGACCGAAGGCATCTCACATGATCGGCACGCCTGACCCTGCCGCCAACGACACCATCTCCGCCATCGCCACGCCCGCCGGTCCGGGAGGGATCGGCATCGTGCGGGTGAGCGGACCCGCGGCCCATGCGATCGTCGGGGGTCTTTTCCGCCCCAGACATGCAACCGCCCGCTGGTCGCCACAGCGCCTCTATTACGGGCACATCATCGATCCTGAAACCCGGGAAGTCCTCGACGAGGTCCTGGTGAGCTTCATGTCGTCTCCGCATTCCTACACGTGTGAGGATTACGCCGAGATCAACTCGCACGGCGGCTACGTGCTGCTTTCGAAGATCCTTCGGCTGACGGTCGAAGCCGGCGCGAGGCCTGCCCGGCCGGGGGAGTTCACTCTGAGGGCCTATTTGAACGGGCGTATCGATCTGACCCAGGCCGAAGCGGTCATGGACCTCATCCAATCCCGGTCCGAGCAGGGTCTGGTGATGGCGTCCCGCCAGATTCAGGGTCGTCTCAGGAATGAGATTGCATCGCTGCGTGAAACGGCGGTGGCGGTCCTCGCGCAGGTGGAATCGGCCATTGATTTCATGGAGGAGGAAGAGACCGGATTCGACCCTTTGGATCTTCTGAAGGCGGTCAGGGAGGGGCTTCTGCAGCCGATCGAGAGGCTGTTGGCGGCGCACAGGCGCCGGGTGTGGGTGGACGGTGTTGGAACGGTGCTCGCCGGGCGGGTCAACGCCGGCAAGTCCAGCCTCTTGAATCGCTTGATCGATGAAGACCGGGCGATCGTTACACCCAGCCCAGGAACCACCCGCGATGTGATCGAGACGCTGCTCAACCTGGACGGCGTCCCCCTGCGGCTGATGGACACAGCCGGATTCAGGCGCGCCCGGAATCCGGCGGAGCGGATCGGCCTCGAGCACTCCCGCCGGAGGCTGGGGGAGGCCGATCTGATCCTGCTGGTGATCGATCAGAGCCGGGCCCTTGCACCGGACGACCTGGAATTGCTCGGTTACTGCAAGGGCAGGAGCCATCTGGTGATCCGCAACAAGATCGACCTTCCGCCGCGGATCGGCCGTGGCGGCGAAGAGCGTCTGGCAGCCTGTCAGACCGTCAGGGTCTCCGCCCTGACCGGCGAGGGGATGGAGGAACTGCGCCAGGCCATCAAAGACAGGGTCCTGTCTTCAGAAAGCGGAAGCGTAGGCTCGGACGTCGCTCCCAACCTCCGGCACAAGCAGGCTCTAGAAAATGCGGCGGCGGCCTTCAGGCGCGCGCTCCAGGGTATCCAGTCGGGAGATCCTTCTGAAATCGTCGCCTTCGAGCTTCAGACCGGCCTCGACGCCCTGGGCGGGATTATCGGAGAGGTGCCGCACGAGGCGGTCCTCGACGAGATCTTCAGCCGGTTTTGCATCGGAAAGTGATCGGCGCCCGCCCGGTCAACTCTTGAAATATTCCCTGACCTGCTTGATCGCGCAATATTTGCCGCACATGGTGCACACATCGTCCTCGCCCGGCGGATGCTCATCCCGGTATTTCCTGGCCTTTTTCGGATCGATCGCCAGTTCCATCTGACGCCCCCAGTCGAGGTTCTTGCGTGCGACAGACATCTGGTGGTCGCGCTCGATGGCGTGCCGGTTCCCCCGGGCGATGTCCGCGGCGTGTGCGGCGATCCGGGTGACGACCACGCCTTCCCTGACGTCCTCCACGCTCGGGAGGCACAGGTGCTCGGCCGGCGTCACATAGCAGAGGAAGTCCGCCCCGGCCCACGCGGCCAGGGCGCCGCCGATGGCGCACGCGACGTGGTCGTAGCCGGCGGCGATATCGGTCACGAGCGGCCCGAGCACGTAAAACGGCGCATGGTGGCACAACTGTTTCTGCAAAATGATGTTGGTTTCGATCTGATTTAGCGGCACGTGTCCGGGGCCTTCGATCATCACCTGCACGTCTTTTTCCCAGGCGAGCTGGGTCAGGTGTCCGAGGGTCATCAGTTCATGGATCTGGGCCCGATCGGTCGCGTCCGCGATGCAGCCCGGGCGCAGGCCGTCTCCAAGGCTCAGGGTGAGATCATAGCGTGCAGCGAGTTCGAGGAGGCGGTCATAGTGCTCGTAGAGCGGATTTTCGCGGTCGTGATAGAGCATCCAGGTCGTCAGAAAGGCGCCCCCTCGGCTGACGATGTCGGTGGTGCGCCCTTCCTTCCGGAGCATCTCGAGCGCCGCCCGCGTCAAACCGCAGTGGACCGTGATGAAATCGACCCCGTCCTGGGCCTGGCGTTCGATGACCTCGAAGATCTTATCGACGGTCAGGTGGATCAGCCCCCCCTTTTCTTCGGTGGTTTCCACGACCGCCTGGTAGATGGGGACGGTCCCGACCGGAATGGGGGAGGCCTTGACCACCTCGAGGCGGGTGCGGTTGATGTCCCCTCCTGTGGACAGGTCCATGACCGCGTCCGCCCCGGCCTCGACGGAGACCTTCAACTTGTCCAGTTCCTCGGACAGGACGGCATGGTCGGATGAGGTCCCGATGTTGGCGTTGACCTTGACCGTAAGGCCTTCTCCGATGCCGCAGGGGGAGAGGGCCCGATGATTCCGGTTGGCAGGGATGACGACCCTGCCTGCGGCGATCTGCTCCCGCAGCCAATGTTCGTCGACCCGTTCTTTTTCTGCCACGGTTTTCATCTCGGGTGTGATCACACCCGAGCGTGCTGCTGCTAACTGAGTCATGAAAGTTCCCTTTTTCTGCAGAAATCCGCCCTGTCAAGAGGGCGGGGCGCAGGCACCGGCGGTGCACGGAGGCGCCTCGAGGCCGGCTGTCAAAGCGGCCTCGATGGGCAGGACCATCCGGGCGCCGGATCGCACTGTGTGCGGCACCTTCCGATGCGACACTGCGCATCGCCCGGGTCGTCTCGGTCTGTCGTTCCGAATGGGGGGGTGCACGTCGAGAAGAGATTGCCGCGAGGATCATGTGCCGGATCAGGTTGGCGGTGCTTCAGCCTCTAAAAAAAGCTAGCAAGCGTTCCAGTGGCTGTCAATCAAAATATCCCCTCTCGTCCCAGGGTGCGGCAGCCCGCGAGCCGCGATGCCGGCTGCGGCGGATGGCGGGACCCCGTCCCCCATGGACATCGCCCCTTCGGCCCTCCGGGTCCTTGGGCGGTCACAGGCCTGTCCCCTGCTTCACCGGCTGCTTGAGACGGCGGTGAGTGCCAATCGCACGTATTCGGTCAGCACCGCTTCCCTCCCCGCGGAAGAGCGCCACCAGGCCTCTTCTCCTTTGGAGGAATAAGAGGATGGTATGATCAGGATGTCGATCGTTGTGTCTTTGAAGGCATCGCGGTAAATGCTTGCGATCCTGCGGCCTTCAAGCGGTGCGGTGATTACGGCGATGCGCCGGTGGCGGTTCTCCGTGGCGATGCGCTTGACGGTGATGGATTCGGCTGTGACGTCCTCGAGATAGGTGTCGTCGAGGAGACAGGCCGATGAGGGAACCTGGAGGGCTTCGAGCCAACGGAGGATCCGGTCCCGCTCTTCCCTGAGAGGGAGCCTCCGCGCGAGAAACTCCTCCGCGCCGTCCGGCGGCGCCGTCCGGCCGACAAAGATCGTTTTTGTCCGTTTTTCGTTGTACCAGTCCGCGGCGGTCAGTGTGCGGTCAAGCGGGTTTCCCAAGCTGATGACGGCGAGATCGACCTGGCGCGGCTCATCCGAGACGGCCAGATAGGAGCCCATCTTCTGGAGAAGCGGCTCATAGTAGCGGGCGATCAGGGCATACAGAACGAAGATGAGGAAAAGGATCCATTTGAGCTTGCTTCCCCCGAAAAGGGAGCGGCCTTCCGGTTCGATCGGCTGGTTTTTCTGCCCTGTGTCGGGGCCTTCCATCTGAACCTGTTCCGGTGGAGTGCCTGATGGAGTCCCTGTTCGGAGCTTCATCAGGCGAGAGAGTTTATCCCTGGCCTGATCATCACCGGAATCATAGCGTATAGGGGGAGGGGAAGCCATGGTGCCTCCTTGTCTGGAAACGCTTTTCATCCGCACACGGCATATTGCTTCGGACCGGGAAAGGGCCCTTTGTGCAAAAACTGCGAACCGCTATAGGATACTCCGCTTCCGAAGGAAAGGCAAGCGCCGGGACGGGCTCAATCCGCTTGCAATCGCGGCGTCTTGCAGTATGCTGAGAGGTATTGCGGGGAGGGGTGGCAGCCATGGCTCGTTCGACGTTCCCGTTCGAAGGCTATCAGTTCAGGGACATTCATCCCTTGGTCTGTATCGGGACAGCCAGCGACCGGTATGCCGGGTGGATCGGACAGATCTATCCGGAAGCCTGGCGCCCGAAAATCACCCGCCGCACCAGGCGCCTCGGCGGGAAACGGTTCGTCGAAGAGGTGCTGCCGGTGGAGAGCGTGCGGGACTACTTTCAACACTTCCGCACCCTGGAGTTGGACTTTACCTTCTACGAGCCGCTTCTCGATGCAACGGGACGGCCGACACGCACATACCGGACCTTGGAGACCTATGCCGGATGCCTCGGTTCCTCGGACAGGCTGATCCTGAAGGTGCCTCAGGCGGTTTTCGCCCGGAAGCTCCACCGCGCGGGCGGCTTTGTAGAGAATGAAGCCTATCTGGACAGCGCGTTCTTTACGCAGCGGTTCTATGAACCCGCTCTGGCGTTGACCGGGCCTTGGCTGGCCGCCCTGATCTTCGAGCAGGAATACCAGCGCCGGAATGAGCGCCCCGAACCAGCTGATCACGCCGAAAACCTGGACGCGTTTTTCGGCTCCCTGCCCGAGGACGGCCGCTATCACGTGGAGCTGCGCACCCCTTCGCTCTGGCACCCCGCCGTCCTGGATGTCCTCGAGGCCCGCGGGGTGGGCCAGGTGCTTTCCCACTGGACCTGGCTGCCTTCCTTGGAGCAGCAGTTCAATCTGTCCGGGCGGCGCTGCAGGAATCGAGAACACACCTATGTCATCCGGCTCATGACCCCCCGCAGGGTTCGCTACGAGGATGCCTATGCCCGCGCCTTCCCTTTCGACCACCTGGTCGATGGGATGCTGGATCGACGGATGATCCCGGACACGGCCCGAATCCTCCAGGCGGCGGTGGCCCAAGAAGCCAGGGCGTACGTCGTGATCAACAATCGTTCAGGGGGCAACGCCCCGCTCATTGCTCAGCAGCTTGCCCTGACGTTCGACCGCCTCTCTCCTGACGGGGAGACGGATCGAAACTGAAGGTATCGAAAGACCCCGTTCCGAGGTCGACGTGCAGCATGGCGTTGCGGATCGGCCGCCCGCGGCCGGTGAGGATCTTGAGCACCTCCATGGTTTGGAGCGTGGCCAAGAGGGCGGGCGTAGGGGTGGGGACGCCGAGCACGGCCTCCGGGGCGGCGGAGCGGGTCCTGCCGGCCGGCGGTTTCCCATAGAGGAGTTCGAGCCCCCGGTCTTCCGGGAAGATGGTCATCAGCTGCCCTTCGAAGCCCGCCAAGGCTGCGTGCACCAGAGGAATGCCGAGCCTTCGGGCGGCGGACTCGAGCAGAAAGCGGTCGGGGATGTTGTCGAGGGCATCGACCGCCGTGAGGGAGCCTGTGAGGAATTCTTCTGCGTTGGTGCTGGTCAGCCGGGTGGTACGGGCGATGACCTCGACGGCCGGGTTGATCGACTGAACGGCGCGTACGGCCTCTTCAGCCTTGAATGCGCCGAGATTCCCGGCCCGGCTCAGGGCCTGCCGGTTGAGATTGGTTTCGTCGAAACGGTCGTGGTCGGCCACCACGATGCGCCCGACCCCGAGGCGGGCAAGGAGTTCGATGACGGTTCCCCCCAGACCGCCGGCGCCGATGACGCTCACCTGTGCATGCGACAGCCCGATCTGCTCCTCGAGAGAGATGGAGCCTCGGTTGCGGGTGTAGCGCGCGGGGTAGATGCCGAGATGCATGGCGGCTTCGTGAACGGCGCGCAAGGTCATGCCCCACTTTTCCACCAGTTCGGCCGCCGTCTTTTCCCGGAGAATGCGAAGCGCTTCGCCGGAGGGCTGGAGGACGGATTCAGCGGCGTTTTCGAGGAGGGCCGACTGTTCTTCAGAAAGGAAGATACTCACGGGCGGCTGCCCTTTTCGGGAGCGGGTTGTTCCTTTTCGGCGCGCCGGATGTTTTCACGCGCCATGCCCAGGAACACCCTGTAGGGGCCGGGGGTCCCATAGGGGAAAAAGGCGACCCGGTCGCCGGGAAACACCGGGTCGTAGATATTGACAACCCGGCCGTTGCGGAAGACGGCCTCGACCTCGTCCGGTGATATCCCCATCGGTTCGAGGAGCGAGTGGGCAGCCGCCCCCGATTCCGGAATCGGGAGAAGCACCCTGGCCGGCAGGCCCTTCCGGTGCCGGGAAAGTTGGAGAGATCCGAAAACGACGATTTCTACCTGGTCTCCTGAGTGGGTTTCGGGCATATCAACCTCCGCCGACCGGTGGAAAGAGTGCAACCCGTTCGTGGCCTTCGAGCCGGTGGTCCATTGAACGGGCCCGCCCATCCACCATGACGATCTTGACGGCCGATGGATCGACGCCGATCGCCTGGCAGATGTCCGCCACCGAGGCCCCCGGGGCGGCCTCCACCGCCATGCCGTTGGCGGGGTCGTAGCCCGGGGCAGTCCTGCGCAGGGAGGAGCTGAGCCACACGGTAAGCGTCATGAACCGGCCTGAAGGTCCGGGCGATCGTCTTCCTCGGGGGAACCGCCCGATGACCAGGTGTTCTGAACGTTGGAAAACCAAATCCGACGGGAAACAAACCCGTGTCCAAGTCAAAAATACACTGGACACATGAAATTTCCAGTCCGGAAGTAAACAAAAATTTAGCATAGAAGCTCGGAGCCGAACGCGTCAAGCGAATTTTGAGGGGGACTGCGTCCTCCCGCCGGCTTTCCCCCGCCCCTCATTTTTTTTTACGTATTGTTTCGATAACGTTTGCATTTCATCATTTTTTGCCTTAAAAGGTTTTGTGAAAAATATTACAAAGCGGTGGAGGCTTTTGGGCCCTCTGCCCAGCGGCTGGAAAGGCGCCCACGGGCTGCCTTCCCGAAGCGCCTGTTCCAGTGTGGAGGGGAATTTTGGAGTCAGGGATGAACGTGCTGTTCGTTGACGATGAGACAGACTTCCTGGAGACGCTGCTCAAACGCATGAAGAAGCGGGAGGTGGATGTCGCCGGCGTGAAATCTGGAGAGGAGGCGCTCGACCACTTAGAGAAACATCCTGGTATAGATGTCGTTGTGTTGGATGTCAAAATGCCCGGGATGGATGGCATCGAAACGCTGCGCGAGATCAAGCGTCGCCATCCGCTCGTGGAGGTGATCATGCTGACCGGCCACGCCGATGTGGGTGTGGCCATTGTTGGAATGGAGCTGGCGGCCTTCGACTACCTGATGAAGCCGGTCGATTTTGACCAACTGCTTTACAAGATCCAAGACGCCTGCAAAAAGAGGCGCATTCATCAGGAAAAGATCAACGCACGAAAGAAAGCACCGCAGGCGCCGGATTGATGGAGCGGGGGCGGCGGTAGGCCGAAGACTGCTTAAGAGAGAACGGAACCACTGTTGCGTATATGGACTGGAGGTTGATTGCAGATGGGTTTCTTTCGGCAATGGGGACGTTTTATGATGGCAGGTGCGCAGGCCCACGCGCGCTGGGAATTGGACGTATCACATACGATCCTGGGGGACCGTAAGCGGCTGGCCTTGCTTGGCCTGCTGCTCGTGCCGGTGGTGATCGGGGGCATCGCCTTCGCGGAGCAGATCGGGGAGACCATGCCCCAGTTCCTCGGGGGCAAGAAGGCCTACAGCCCGGCTTTTTATTCAACGGGGATCTTTATCGTCTCTATCCTGATCGGGCTCGGCGCGGGGCTGATCACAGGGTGCATCGGAGCCGGCGGCGGGTTCATCATCGCTCCGGCCCTCATGAGCGCAGGCATCAAGGGCATCCTGGCGGTGGGGACCGATCTCTTCCACATCTTCGCCAAGGCCATCATGGGGAGCGTGATCCATCGGAAGCTCGGCAATGTGTCGGTGCCGCTGGCCCTCGTTTTTCTGATCGGCGCGATCCTGGGGGCTACGGCGGGGGGGTTGATCAACCGGATGCTCTACGAGATCAACCCCGTCCTGAGCGATGCCTTCATCACGACCATTTATTCCCTCATGCTGGGTTTCCTCGGGCTGTACGCCCTGCTGGACTTCCTGCGCGCCAGGCAGGCGGGTAAGAAGCGGGCGCCGCTCGGCGGGGACGTTCCGGAAGGCGATGCCCACATGGACGCCCACGGCGGCCGTGACGAAGGCACCGAGCTCGGCAACCTGCCCCGCAAACTGCAGGGGGTCAAGATTCCGCCCATGGTCAAATTCGACTTCGATTTCACGCCCGGGGGGCGGAGCATCTCCTGGGTCTTCCTGGTCCTGAGCGGGGCCTTGGTAGGCCTTGCCGCCGGCATCATGGGCGTGGGCGGCGGGTTTCTAACCTTTCCGATCTTCGTTTACATGCTCGGCGTCTCCTCGATGACGACGGTCGGTACGGACATCTTCCAGATCATCTTCACCGCGGGTTATGCGGCGATCAGCCAGTACGCCATCTTCGGCTTCATCTTCTACACCCTGGCCATGGGCATGCTGCTCGGATCCCTCCTCGGGGTGCAGATCGGGGCCCTGGTGACCAAGGTGGTCAAAGGGATCACGATCCGCGGGTTTTATGCCATGGCGGTGCTCGCCGGCTTCGTCAACCGGATCTTCGCGCTCCCGGGAAAACTGGGCCAGATGGAGATCCTGCCGATATCCCCGCAAACGGGCGCCCTGCTCGACAAGATCGGTATCTGGGCGTTCTTCGTGGTGATCGGGGGGTTTTCGGTCTGGGTGATTTCCACGTTTCTGAGCAATATACGTAAACTGCGCGGGGAGGAGGTCTAATCATGTCGACTCAGAAATCCAGTCTAACGAAAGGCCTGGTCATGATGGTGGCCTTCTTCATCGTGCTGGTCATCTTTTTCTCACCGGTTTTCAAGGGCCACAACGGCCTCGAGTACCTCGATGCCCTCTACAATTCCATCTCCAAGGGGTCCGCTTACTATATCCCCAAGGTGAAAGAGACGAGCGACAAGTTCATCGGAACCACGGTGGATCTGGCCCTCGAAACGGCGGACGAGCAGACCGCCCGGCAGACGGCCCTGCTTCTTCAGGCCGGCGGAGCGGAGACCGTGGTGGAAGGGGCGTCTCTCAACGTCAAGGGGGACCTTGGCCGAATCATGGAGAAATGCCTTGATGATGCAGACGCCATGTATCACAATGACGGCGCGAAGGTGGCCGGAAAATACGGCTATGAGGAAAAGCTCGCCCTTTACAACTGGTACAGGGCCCTCAAGGAGATGAACACAGATCTCACCAAGCAGAAGGCCTTCAAGGCGGCCGAGATGGTGGATCTGGTCCGCCAGAAGGCGGTGGAGGCCTCCTATAACTACTACGGGATCCAGCCCCAGAAGATCGGGGATCGGTTCGGCGTGGTGATTTTCTCTCTGGTGTTTTATGTGATTTACACGGTCTGGTATGGCTTCGGGATCCTTTACCTGTTCGAGGGCCTCGGGTTGAAGTTCGGACACTGACGTCCGCTGGTTCCAGGCGGTGCACAGGGGAGCCAAAGGTCGCCGGTTGCATCCGGGGCCTTTGGCTTCCGTTTTCTGGCGGGGTGCCTGGGTCGCTGCCGGGAGATGCGGGATGGGATCAGGCTGATGATGCGGCGTATCAAAGCATTTCTGAGTTCGTGCTTTAGACGGGGAGCCGGGTCTTTCAGCGGAGATGTGGAAAGTCTGCGCAACGACTTCAGGGCACGGTACCATCAGTTCAAACTGCTCCTGAGCGCCAACAATCAGGCGCTCGACACGATGGCGGAGATGGAAGGCGCCCTGAGGGGGTCGGCGCCCTTCGGGATGCACTTCGTCCGTTCGCGCTGTATTGCCGTCTCGACCAGCGTTTTCAAGATCACTAAGCACATCAATGAGTTGTCCCAAGACAAGTACGCCGTCCTGTTCGACCGCTTCAAGACCATCCAGAAACAGCTGAATCCATTCCTTCAGACCGGTGTCCACCTATGGGAGGGAGAATGGACCCTCCCGCTCGAGGCTGTCGACCGGAACCTCGCGGATCAGGTCGGGGGGAAGATCGCCAACCTGGGCGAGGTCCGAAACCGGCTGAACATCCGGGTTCCCAACGGCTTTGCCATCACGGCTGCGGCTTACCAGCGGTTCATGGCCCACAGCGAGCTGCAGCCGGAGATCGACCGGCGCATTCAGGCAACGGATGTGGAGCGCCTCGATCAACTCTACGCCTTGAGCGCCTCCATTCAGCAGCTGATTATTCAAGCCCCCATGCCGCCTGAGCTCGAGGAGGCTCTGACAGCAGCCTACCGGGCCCTCCAGGAGAAGGAAAATCCGGGGGTGACCGTAGCCATGCGCAGCAGCGCCCTCGGGGAGGATCTGGAAGGGGTGTCCTTTGCAGGCCAGTATCGCTCGCAGCTGAATGTCAGCAGGGAGAACCTCTTCGACGCCTATAGGGAGATCGTCGCCAGCAAGTATGGGTTGACGGCCATGGCCTATCGCCTCAACCGGGGGATCCGCGACGAAGATGTAGCCATGTGTGTCGCGTGTATGGCCATGGTCGATGCCGTGGCGGGCGGGGTGACCTATTCCCGCAATCCGGTGGATATCCGCGATGACGCCGTGATGATCCATGCGGTGTGGGGGCTGCCCAAGTCGGTCGTCGACGGCAGCACGCCCACGGACCTTTTCGTCGTCGGGAGGGAAGATCCGCCCGTCATCCACCATCGGGATGTTTCCCGCAAGCGGGAGAAGTTCGTCTGCTATCCGGCCGAGGGGGTCTGCCGGCTGGATGGCCTGGACGAGGAGGCGGACAAACCCTCTCTGACGGATGAACAGGCGATCGAACTCGCCTTGCTGGCCAGGCGTCTCGAGGCGTACTACGGGGTCGCACAGGACATTGAATGGGCCGTCGACGGGGAGGGCAGGCTGGTGATTCTGCAGTGCAGACCCTTGGAGCAGCGCACGGAGCCGGGGCCGCAAGACGCTGCGAGGGTTGTCGGCGCTGCGGATGGCGTTCGAGGAATCGCGAGCGGCGGTGTGACGGCCAGCCCCGGGGTGGGTGTTGGACCCGTCTTCAAGGTGCGGAAGGACATGGACACCCTCCGGTTTCCTGAAGGGGCTGTTCTGGTGGCTTCCCAGTCTCTGCCGCGATGGGCGACCCTTCTGAGCCGTGCCGCGGCGGTGGTCACTGAGCAGGGGGGCATTGCGGGGCACCTCGCCAACGTGGCCCGCGAATTTGGAGTCCCGGCGCTCTTCGGCCTCGAAGGGGTGATGGACAGTCTGGAAGAGGGGCGAATCGTGACTGTGGATGCGGAGGGCCGGACCCTTTACGACGGGCGGGCGGAGGCCCTCCTGGGGCGTGCGCCTGTCTGCCGCCGCAACCTGATGGAGGGCAGTCCGGTTTACAAGGCGCTTCAAGGGGCTGCAGCCCTGATCGTGCCCTTGAATCTTCTCGACCCCGATTCGATGGACTTCAAGCCCGAAAACTGCCGGACCTTCCATGACATTACCCGCTTCTGCCACGAGAAGGCCGTGGCGGAGATGTTCCTCTTCGGCAAGGAGCACGATTTCCCCGAGCGCTCGAGCAAGCAGCTCGTGTGCGAGGTGCCCATGCAGTGGTGGGTCCTGAACCTGGATGACGGGTTCAGGGAGGAGGTGCAGGGGAGGCGTGTGGCGCTCGAAAACATCGTTTCGATCCCGATGCGGGCGATCTGGGAGGGAATCCGTTTCAAGCCGTGGGCAGGCCCCCCGCCGGTCGACGGGAGAGGCATGCTCTCTGTCATGTTCCAGGCGACCACCAACACGGACCTGGTCACCGGGGTGCGGTCCCGGTACGCCGAGCGGAACTACTTCATGATCTCCAGGAACTATTGCAGCCTGACCTCCCGGCTGGGCTTCCACTTTTCGACGGCGGAGGCCCTGGTGAGCGACCGTCCGAGCGAAAACTACGCCAGTTTTCATTTCAAGGGCGGGGCCGCAGACGATGAACGGCGTCAGCGGCGGATCCTCTTTATCGCCGATATCCTTGAAAACCAGGGGTTCCGGGTCGAGGTGAAGGAGGACATGCTCATCGCGCGGATCGAGGACCGCGCGCGCGATGAGATGGAGGAAAACCTGAAGGCCTTGGGATATCTGACCATCCACACGCGTCAGTTGGATATGATCATGAAGGACGGGGCCTCCGTCAGCCGCTATCGCAGCAAGATCCTGCACGACCTGGAGGTTCTCAGAAGGCTTCATCGGGAGGCCGGCATGGAGAAGCAGGAGCGTTTGAAGAGGGAGGCGGGGTGATGGCCGAGGGGGATGCGCGGTCTGATGTACACTCATTTTCCATGCCTGGAGAGGAACGGTTTTTTTTCAGGCATCTTCAACCGATTGCCGTCACTGTTTACCTGATCGTCGTTTTTCTGATCTTCGGGTCGAACGACGGCGATTGGTTCGCCGCCGCTCTCAAGGGCACCTTTTTTGTGGGCCCCTTCTATGCCCTGGTCCTCTTTTACCGGCGGCGGTTTGTCGAGTGGATCGATCTGGACTTCGGGAATCGCAGGATCACCTTTCAATTTCCGGATGAACGGGGCCGCGTCAGCGAGGATTTTTCCGCGGTCAGCCATGTCAAGTTTCAAAGCTATCTGACCTTCGTGATGGGGGAGACCCGCATCATGGTCAAGCGGCCGCAGGACAAGAAGGGTGCGCTCCGGATGCTGAAGAAGGCCTTCCAGGTGAATCAGGGCTGGCTGGTGGGTTGAATCCGTCTCCCGAAAGGCAAAAAGGGGCAGGTAGAAAGACGATGGACACATTTCTCACGGAAAAGGGCCGCGCCGTGCGCCGCTCGGTGCGGGGATTCTGCGAGCGGGAGCTGCGGCCCATCGCCCGGCAGATCGACCAGGAGGCCTCCTTTCCCTGGGAGGTGGTCGAAAAGATGGGCCGCCTGGGGTATTTCGGCATCCAGGTCCCGCATGAGCTGGGCGGGGCGGGGATGGACGCGGTCTGCTACTGCGTCGTCATCGAGGAGATCTCCCGGGTCTGCGCCGGACTGGGCCTCTGCGTGACGGTGCACAACAGCGTGGCGGTCTACCCGCTCATGGCCTTCGGGAGCGGGGAGCAGAAGCGGAAATGGGTGCCGCCGCTCGCCAGGGGGCAGAAGATCGGCGCCTTTTGCCTGACCGAACCGAACGCCGGCTCCGATGCGGCCGGCATCGAGGCGACCGCCATCCGCAACGGGGATCATTACATCGTCAATGCCAACAAGGTGTTCGTGACCAACGGGGGCGTCGCCGATGTGTGCCTGATCTTCGCCCGGACGGACCCCAAAGCGGGCCGCAAGGGTATCAGCGTGGTCGTGGCCGAGCGTGGAACGCCGGGTTTCGTGGTCGGGGATCTCGAGGACCTCTGCGGCGTGCGTGCGAACCCGGTCAGTTCCATCCGGCTCTATGACTGTCCCGTTCCCGCCGAAAACCTGCTCGGAAGGGAGGGCATGGGGCTGAAAATCGGTCTCGCGGCGCTCGATGCCGGCCGGATGGGCATCGCCGCCCAGGCGGTCGGCATCTCCCAGGCCGCTCTGGAAGAGGGGGTCCTGTACGCCCGTCAGAGGCGGCAGTTCGGCGTCCCCATCGGGCAGCACCAGGCCGTGGGGGGGATGCTGGCGGACATGGCGGCCCGGGTGGAGGCCTCGCGCCTTCTCGTCTACCGGTCGGCCCGACTCCGAGATCAGGGCAAGTCTTTCGGACAGGCGGCGGCCATGGCCAAGCTGTACGCAGCCGAGGCGGCCTCGGAGGTGACCGACAAGGCCCTCCAGATTCATGGGGGCTACGGCTATTCGAAGGCCTATCCCGTGGAGCGCTATTACCGCGATGCCCGGGTGACGAGGATCTACGAGGGGACGAGCGAGGTCCACCGGCTGGTGGTTGCCAGGGGACTCCTGGAGGAATAGCGAACGGAGCTGGTGCGTCGCTCCCGTTTTTCCGATCGGTCGCTGGATCGGACGGAAAATGGCAGGGCCGGTGGAGGATCGGCGTTGATCGAACGTCCGGCTGAGGATGGAATGAATGGAACGTCATATCGTGGTATGCATCAAGGCGGTGATGATGAAGGCCCCGTCAGGCAGGGCGGTCCGGTCTTCGGACACGTGTGTGCTGAATCCCTTCGACCGGGCGGCGATGGAGGCGGCCCTGCGTTTGAAGGCCGAGGCCGGGGGGCGTCTGACGGCCTTGTCCATGGGGCCCGAGAGCAGCGCTTTTGTGCTTTTCGAGGCCCTCGCCCAAGGGTTTGACAAGGGGATTCTGCTGACGGATCCCGGCTTTGCGGGTTCGGACACCCTCGCCACCGCGCGGGTGCTGGCCGCCGCACTGAAGAAGGCGGCCCCCGTCGATGGGATCCTTTTCGGCCTGCGCAGCGCGGACAGCGACACCGGGCAGGTCCCCGCACAGGTTGCCGTCATGCTGGGGCTGCCTTTCGTTTCCGGGGTGCGGCGCTTCGACCGTGAATCGGATGGGTGCAAGGTGGAGCGTTGTTGCGACGGTTTCCGCGAGTCCTACCGGCTCGCTTTTCCGGGCGTTTTCTCCGTCCACCCGAAATGTGCCGAACCGCGCGATGCGGGTTTGGCCGGGATCGAGTCGGCCTTCGGGCAAGGGGCCATCGAACGATGGTCGCTCGCAGATCTCGGTCTGCCCGCCGGCGCGGTGGGCGAAGCCGGCTCCCCCACGCAGCTTCAGGGGGTTTCGCCGGCCGTCGGCGGCCGGCGCCGGTGTGAATTTTTGGAAGGCGATCTCAAGGAGCAGGCTCAGACGATCGCGAAGCGGCTCGCAGCGAGGGGGCTGATCGGATGAACCAACCGGAAAAGACGCTCCAAGAAGGGGCTGGGGCGAGAGACTTGCAGCATGCGGCTGAAAACGCCGTCTGGGTCTTCGGCGACCGCCGGACCGAGGCCCTTTACGGATTGAGCCTGCGGGCCTTGAACGCCGCGCGCGGGGCGGCTTCCTCCCTTGGCGGTCGAACGGTCATGGTGCTGACGGCCCTCGAGCGGCTGGACGAGTCGACCCCCCCTGCAGTCGAGGCTGTCCCGGTGGAGGAGGCGGCGGAGGCCGCCGCGGCCGGCGGGGCGGATGATGTCCATCTCTATCGCATCCCATGGTCGGGCGGTGCGCCCGCGGGCGCTCTCGCACAGGCGCTGGCCGACCGGATCGCTGTGCTCGGACCCCGCCTGGTGGTCTTTCCCCTGACGGAACTTGGCCGCGAGACGGCGGCCCGCGTCTCGGCGCTGACGGGGTCGGGCCTGATCGCCGACTGCATCCGCCTCGAGGTCGAGGGGGGCCGCGTCAAGGCACGATGTCCGGCCTGGGGAGGAACGGTTACGGCCAAGATCGTGTTCGCCGATGACGCCGTGACCGGCCTGGTTACCGTGGACCCGTATGCCTGGATGCCTGGCGGGGAGCGCGGGGCACCCGGGCTTCTGGAATCTTTTGCATGGGAAGGGATCCAGGAGCAGGGCGGGTGCACGCTCCTCGAGGTTGCGGCCGAAGCAGAGCGCGGTCAGTCGCTCGAGGAGGCGGAGGTCGTGGTCGTCGGCGGGGCCGGCCTCGGGAATATGGAAGGATTCGGACTCGTTCGGGATCTGGCCGCTGCGCTCGGCGGGGAGGTCGGTGCGACCCGGCCGCCGGTGTTCTCCCGCTGGGTTGAGGAGGAGCGGCTGATCGGGCAGACCGGAAAGCGGGTCCACCCGAGGCTGCTCTTTTCCATCGGCACCTCCGGCGCCGTGCAGTACACGGCCGGGATCGGCGAGGCCGGGACCATTGTGGCCGTCAACCGGGACGCGGAAGCGCCCATCTTCCAGGTGGCCGATATCGGCGTGGTCGCAGATGCACGGATATTTCTGCCCCATCTGACCGAGGCCGTGCAGCAGTTGACTCTGCGGCGCATGGCGGATGCCTTGACCGAAGCGGCGGGCGGCGGACAGGGGGATGGTTTCGGAGCGCGTTTTGCCCGCCTTCGTGCGCAGTACGGCTGGTCCCTGGAGGCCCTGGCCGAGGCGACGGACGAATCCCCGGAATTCATCCGCCAGGTGGAGGAGGGCCTCCTGACGCCCCCCGTCGGTTTTCTGCTCCGTTTCGCAAACGCCTTGAAGATCGACCCCGGCCTGTTCCTGCGCCAGGAGCAGAAGACGCTCCTCCGGGATCTGCGCGCGCAGGCGTTTGTCAAGCGGACCCGGAACTACTCCTACCAGACCCTCAGCCCGGGGGCCGAGAACGACCACCTGCGCGCCTTCCTCATCACCATCGAATCCCGCCAGACCCACAAGCCGGTGGCCTACAAGCACGAAGGCGAAGAGTTCATCTTCGTCATGGAAGGGGAGCTCATGCTCACCCTGGGCAACCGCGCCCACCACCTCAAACCAGGGGATTCCCGCCACTTCAACTCCGACATCCCGCACAAGCTGAAGAGCGTCTCGAACGAACCGACCCGCTGCCTGGTCGTTTTATACACACCCTAGGTGGTTTCCATCCGGAAATGGTCTTTTTGGCCCATCTCGGTGTCAACCTGCACGTTTGCTTGTGCGGCGACCTGCAGGTCGCCTCCGTGCAAACACTTGATTTCCTTGATATGGGGAAAAACCCCACATTTCCGGATTGGAAATTGGGTTGTACCGGAAAATCATTTCCGGATGGACACTCTAGGTGGGTTTGCGGCCGGATCTGCCGGGCTGATTTGCGGTTCACCCATAAACATGGAATGCGCTATTTTCCGTGTAACATAGGCGAAAAAAATCAACCTCTAATGAAATTCCCACGCCGTAGGCCGACAATCCGTCCTATCAAGGTCCGTCCCGGAACCATTTGAATCCCTTTTGAAAGGTAACGGCAGTTTAAAGTTTTCACTGCGGTGCTGTAAACCCGTTCAGCCGCTCCGTTGCGTCCTGAAAGGACGCCTCTGGGATCCCCTTGGCCTCGGATCTGCCCATCTCATTTCTTTGATTGTCCTGGAACTCCTATTTGGCTGGTGTGCATTGGCGATGCCCCATCGAAGAGGAAAGGTTCCAGCCTGATGATTCAAGGTAAACCAGGGCTTGGCACATCGGAGCATCGTATTACAACAGTTTTATTGCACATTGTTCTCAATTAGAGTATAAGGTTGCTCGGATTTTTCTTGAAAGTTTCCTTCGCGTTAGTTTGCAAGCACGAATAAACTCCATTTTCAGGGTATCGCTGCGGGTTGCCCGGAAGCGCCGGGTTGTACCCCATCCGAACCGGTTGAGCGGTGAGCACCCCCGTGGTCGGTTCGGGATCCAAATAGCTTTTAGTGGGAACTTTGGCACATCGAACAAATGGTTCCCCCAAGAGCAGAGCCATACCGCATGCCTGCTCGATGAGGTTCTGAAAGTTTTGTTTTCTCTGACTTGCCGGTAAGGCAAAGGCCCTTTATCTCAGGGTTTTGTAAACCGCATTTTGTCCTTCGGTCAAATGGGTGACGTTGCTTTTTCGGATAGGTTTTTGAGCTTTTCCAAAGCTTTCATCTTTGAGGCGTTATCCTGGATTCTTGATCTGCGGATGGATTGCTTTTGGTTTTAAGGCTCCGGCGGCGGGGCGTCTTTGCCTTTCCGTCGTTTTGCTGATCGTCCAGGATTTCCTGCAGTCTCCCGATGGATTGGCTTTTCGCGTTCCAGTGGTTTCATGGGGACGGAAGGTCGCCGCCGGGGGAAGGTCTGAAGCGATTCGGTTTTTTCTCTTTCAGGAGGCAGAAATGTGCAAGGCCGTGACGTCGAAGTGGGCACTGATCGTGTTTTGTTTTCTAGCCGCGCTTCTCGTGCCGTCTTCGGCCGTAGCGGCCCTTCAGGTTTCCTTCACGCAGCAAAGCACGGATCTGACCATCGGCCAGGAAGGAACCTGGCAAGTGGCAGTCACCAGCGACGAGGCGTCGCCTGTGACAGGCGTCTCACTCATCCTCGAGATCCCGGATGATTTCAAGGTGACCGATGACGGCGGGGCTGTGGAGTCCTTCTCGCCCCACAAACTGAGTCTGGACGACATCACCGTGCCCGCCGCCGGGGGCTCTTTTGCGCTCACCTTCAAGGCGCGGCCCGTGTGCGGCGCGGGCACCGGGCAGCAGATATTCGCCCGGGTGGAGCCGGGCGGCGCCGAGGCCGACTCGACCCCTGTCTTCGTTGGCAGCCCCTTTCTGGCCGTGACCTTGGAGAATGCGGTGACGGACGCCAACGTGGGAGACCTGGTTTCCTGGACCCTGACGGTTGAAAACGCGGGCAACGGGGATCTGGTGACAGGTGCCGACATCACCTTCACCCTGGGCGGGGCCTTTACGTTTTACAGCATCTCCAGTCCGAGCGGGCACGACCTGCCAGATGACCCGCTCACGGCGGGAACGCCGGTTACGTGGGACACCGGCCCGATCGGTTTCGAGGCGCCGGAAAACCGGGCCGTTTACACGATCATGGCCTATGTGACCGGGTGCGACCGCGACAGCCTGATCAACGAGGTATCGGTAGTCTGGGGGGACGGCGAGACCCTGTGCATTGCGACGCCGCTCGCGGCCACCGCCTCGGTGGCTTTGGAGATCAGGGAACCTGTGGTCGACATCACGGTGACTCCGCCGGGTGCCATCGATTACTGCGCGGGGTCGCAGGCCGCTGTGACGATTCAAAACAGCGGGGAGGGGCCGGCTGAAAATTTCACCCTGGAGATGCGGAACTGGCCCGCGGATTGGGTGGTCAGCGGGATCAGCAACGCGGAGGTGAGCTTCGACCCCAGCACCGCCACGTTTTCGATGCCGGACGTTGCGGCCGGCGGGAGCTTGAACTTCACCTTCCAGGTCACCGCCGGCGCCCTCGGCCCCCCGGGCGACTGTTCGCCGACGCCGAGTGCGGCGATCCTCTATCTGCCCCAATATACCAACGAGTGCGGCCCCGTCTTCGGAACCATTTACAGTCCGCCGGTCCAAGGCCCCGGTCTCTGGGAACTCGAACCGGCGCCCAAGCCCACTTTCACCATCGAGAAATCGGGTCCCGCGACGGCCGAGGTGGGGGATACGGACCTGACCTACACGATCCGCGTCACCTACACGGGGCCGGAGGGCGTGCTGCCTCATGAGGTCACGATTACGGACGATTACCCCGACGTCGGTGACCACCCCTACGGTTTCAGCCTGGTCGATGCGGGGGGCGGGGATCATGACGGCGACGCCGTCCAATGGACCCACACGTTCAAGGCCAACGGGGAAAGCGTCGAATACACCGTCGTGCTGGATGCCCCGCCCGGTACGGAGCCGTGCGCGGCCTTCCGGTCGTATGCGAACACGGTGACGGTGAGTTCGGTCCCGGACGACTGCCGCGGCTGCCCGGGCGTCAACGAGCCCGCAACCTTCAGCACCTTCCTGACCGACACGGCGGGTGACGTGACCCAGAGCTCCTCCGTTCAAAGGCTTTCCGACAATGACGTCTGTTCGGACATCACCTTCCGGGCGTGTTACGTCTTCGACAGCGGCGCCCCGGCCGCCTGGACCGGCATGAAACTCGATGCGTTCCTGGATGAAGCGCCTTCGAAGGACGCCACGATCCTGGAAATCACGGTCAATGGCGTCGACCGCACCGGCCTTTTCAGCTCCCCCGACTTCCCCCTCTCGCTCGATCCCCTCGATCCCCTGGAGGACACGGGCGTGCCCGCGCCCAATGCAGGCGGCACGGTCGTCTGTGTCCGGTATGCGCATTCGTTTGACAACGAAGAAGGCGACTACACCGCCCACGCCACCCTCGAGGTGCCGGACCCGGACGGGACGGGGTGCGTGGATTCCCCTGTATACGATGTGAGCACCGGTTTTACTGTGGAGGGCGCCCGCCTGACCCTTTCCGTCGGCGGGCCGCCGCTCATCAACGCCTGCGAAATCCGTGAGTACACCATCGATCTGGGAGGGTTCCGCGGCGGCTACGACGCGGAGATTACGCTCGATACCAGGGGGCATTACACCTACATCGAAACGGTGAGCTTTTCCGGCCTCCAGGATCTTTCCGGGAACGCCATCGCGGTCTTCGAGCCGGTAGACAACGGAGACGGGACCCGCACGTGGGAATTGGGCGACATCAAGCCCCAGGGGACGATCACCTTCCGCATGCAGCACGACTGCGAGAGCCCGCTCGATTGGGGCGCTGACGGGCGCTACAACAATCTCTGCGAAAACGGCACCGATCCGCCGGTGCGCGCGATCCCGGTGGCGACCGATCAGCCGATCTTCATGAAAACGGGTGAACCGACGCTCCATCTGGTGCCTGCCAAGATCTTCGCCGCAACACCCTACCCGGTTCAGAACATCTACGTCGTCAACGGCGGTTCGGGGCCCATGGTCAACACGGTCGTGACCCTGGACCTCGACAC
Organism: Desulfatiglans anilini DSM 4660; assembly: GCF_000422285.1. NCBI lineage: Bacteria > Pseudomonadati > Thermodesulfobacteriota > Desulfobacteria > Desulfatiglandales > Desulfatiglandaceae > Desulfatiglans > Desulfatiglans anilini. The sequence goes on along the minus strand of NZ_AULM01000004.1, from coordinate 138,324 downwards.
CGATCTCGTCTATTTCTCGAGCGACGTTCCCCCAGCCACCGGGGCGGTGGGAGACCACACCGTGACCTTCGCGTTCGACGAGATCGCGCCCGGGGCCCAGGAAGTGATCCAGGTGACCATGCGGCTCGTCGGATGCGACAACCTCGACATCGATGCCCGAGTCGCATGGGGTTGCAGGGGAGAGACCTGCAGCGAGAAAGCCCTTTCGAGCGTTGTTGTTCTGACCCAATCCGACCTCGTGATCTTGGAGCACACGGGAGATCCCATCGATTACTGCGGGGACGAAACGGACTTCGCCATCACCGCCCGGAACACCGGGAAGACGGACGTCTACAACGTCCGCCTGGTGGAGTTGCTGCCGCCCGGCGTGGCCTACGTGACGGGCAGCACCTCCGCTGTGCACAGCAACGGCTATGGGACGAGCCCGGCGGAACTCATACCGACCATTACCACGGAGATCGCCAACCCCTCGGACCCCTTCGAGGTCCAGCGCCAGCGGATCATCTGGGATTTCAGCGAGGTCTTGCCGGTCAACGGTGACGGCGACCGGGCCATGAAGCCGGGGAGCGACATTCAGCTCACGTTCAAGGTCAGCATCCCCGGCGGCGACTGCACGAGCGGCGCCCGCTACGCATCGTCCAACAAGCAGGCCGAGGCGACCGGGTGGTACGACCGGCCCTGCGAGGTCCTCCCCGGAGAGCCGCGCAGCGCTTCGGCCCCGAAGATCTATGCCGCGCAGCCGGCCGACCCGCGGGTGACGGTGCTCAAGGAGGGCCGGAACGCTACCAAGGACACGGGATGGACCCGTGACGAAGTCGATGCGGATCCGGGCGATGTCGTGGAGTGGCAGATCACCTTTACGAGCGACGGGGAATACCCGGCGAAAGACGTCCTCATCGCCGATGCGTTGCCTGCCAACGTGACCCTTGTGGGGGGAACGTTCACATCCACTTGCGGGACCTGCTTGTCGGGCGACTTTTTCGGTGCCGGATGCGGGATCGGAGATCTTCCGGTCGGGGAAGACTGCCAGGTGACCTTCAGCACCACGGTCGATGCGGGCGAATGCGGGGACTTGACGGTCAACACCGCCTCGGCGGTCTACGGCTGCTGCGCGGCGCCGGCGCTCGAAACCGTCAGCGACAGCGTGGCGCTCCGCACCCGGCCGGATTTCGCGGGGGGCGAGGTCAGCGCAACCCACGGGGCCTGGACCACCTGCGGGGGGCTCGTCACCATCACGATCACCAACAGCGGGGCGACCGCCATCGTGCAAAGCATCGTCGATACTTTGCCGGCCGGCTATGTGTTCGACCCTTCCGGTGCATGCACAGTCGCGGCCACCGGCACGCCGGGCGGTGCCACCCATGCTTTTTCCCTCAACTGCGCCGGCGTGGCCGGAGGCAGCCCGACGTGGGATTCCTCCAATATCGACCGGATTTACCCCGGGGAGACCATCACCATCCATTACTGGGCCAAGGTGGATCTAAGCGACCCCCGTTACTGCGATACCACAGCGGTCAATGACGGCATCGATCCGGCGGATGTTCCGATTCCCGACCTCGGCAGGCAGGTCGCTTTCGACTATGACGACACCTGCGGCGGGGACTACAGCGCTGCGGACGAGGATGTCATCGATCCGGCACAGCCCGACATCGACATCGTCAAGACCCCGCAGACCCAAACCGTTCCCGACGAGGGCACCGCCTCCTGGACCATCACCCTCACGAACAAGGGGGATGCCCCGGCTTCCGATATCGTTCTGACGGACGTGTTGAGCGGGGGTTTTTCGAACCCGGCGAGCGCGGGGGCCAGCTGGAGCGGAAACATTGGCACATGGGTGATCCCGGGACCCATCGCCGCCAACGGCGGAACCCACACGGTCACCGTGGAAGCCACCGTGGGGGAGGGCTCCCTCCTGAACCGGGCGACGGTCGAGGGGACGTGCGAAGACCAGGGAGGCACGGCCACCTGCACTTACACCCATGACGAAACGAGCGCCTATACGGCGGGGTTCGAGCTCACCAAAACGGTGGACAAGGAAAACGCCAACATCGGCGAGGAACTGACCTACACCATCGAGGCGGTCTTCAAAAACACGGACACCTTCAAAGCGGTGATCTTCACGGACACCCTGCCGCCCAACACGACCTTCGTCTCGGCGGCGCAGGACGGCGGCGACTTCGCCATCGCGCCTACGCAGACGGGCCAGGTCCTGACATGGACGCTGGGCGATTTCGCCGGGCCCAAGACCTTCCGGTACCGGGTGAAGGTTCGCGTGAACAACGTGTCCGCCAACCAGAGTGGAACACTCCTCACGAACCGGATCGATGCCCAGTTCGGCATCGACTTCACGGGAGACGGCACGGCGGATGCGAGCTTCACGGATTCCGCCACCGCGGCCACGACCCTCACCGAACCGAAGCTGACCATTGTCAAGGTGATCAACCCCGATACCAATCTCGTGGGCGGTGAATCCGTGGCTATGACCCTGACGGTTTGGAACACCGGGGACGGGCCGGCTTATGGCGTGACGGTGGCAGACAGTCTGGACCCGGCCGTCTACGACTGCACCACGACCCTCAACACGGACGACGGGGGGTTCACCCCCGGCGGATTCGGCACGTGCGCCCTGAGCTACACGGGCGACCTCCCGGCTGGGCAGTCGCGCTCTTTCACCTTTACCGTGAACCTGAGCCAGAGTGTGGTGACCGGTTCGACCTTTGTGAACACGGCCACCGCCGCCGGCCATTCCCTGCCGGGAACGGACCCCGAGTTCGATGATCCGGCCTACGACCGAGAGCCTTCCGCCTCGGGGAGCGACTCGATCACGACCAGCCCGGCAGGCACGGGGACCAAGGAGATCCTCGGCACTTCGGAGGAATTCACCAACGGTAGCCGTGTCGCCATCGGCGAGGTGGTGGAGTACCGGGTTCGCTTCAGTTTGCCCCCGGGCCTGACCCGGAGTGTGACGCTGGGGGACGAACTTCCGGGCGGCCTCGGTTTCATCGCGGGCAGCGCGATGCTCGACCGTTCGAGCGAATCCCTGTTGTCTGTCATCGACCCGGGCGGCATCAATGCAAACGTTCCGGGGAATCCGGTATCCGTGGACCTGACGGCGGAAACCTGGGGCGTTTCCATCGCGCTCGGTGATGTCCAGAACAACGGCGCCGTGGCGGCCGAGTATCTTCTCACCCTGAAATGCGTGGTCAGAAACATAGCGGGGAATTACACCGATGTGAACCTCATGGATCAGGGGCGGATGAGCTGGGTGACTGCGGCGGGGCAGGCACGGACCAGCAAAGGCGATTCACTGACGGTCATCGTGGCCGAACCGGTGCCCGCCATCGCAAAAGCGGCGGCGCCCGGAAGCGGAGAGGCCGGGTCGATCATCACTTTTACGCTGGATATCTGCAACGATGCCACAGGTCCCGGCGCCACCCCGGCCTTCGACTGGTCCTTCGAGGACTCGCTGCCGGTGGAATACGGCGATCCACAGGTTGTCGATATCGACCCGGGCGCGACCGGCGCCGTGGTTGCGGCCGCCTTCTCCGGCAACACCCTGGCGGGGACGATCGACCGCCTGGATCCGGGGGAGTGCGTCCAGGTGAGCTACCGGGCGACCCTCACCCAGGGTGTGAAGTATGGGCAGGTGATTCCCAACACGGCGCGCTTTGACACCAGCAGTCTGCCCGGTGAGCGCGGGACCGGCGATGCTGCGCCCGGCGGATCCGGCGCGCAAGACGGCGAACGGAACGGTACGGGCGGCGGCGCCAACGATCTTTACGGGCAGGATGGGGCCGAGGTGGCCATTCTGACGCCGGCGATCGCGAAGGAGCGATTGGGGGCCGAGACCCGCTATGCCATCGGCTCCCGGCCGACTTTCAGGATTACGTTGGAAGTCCCTGCCGGAACCACCAACGCATTCAAGGTGCTTGACACGCTTCCCGCCGAATCCGGCGTCCCGCTCACCGCCTTTCTGGCGGGCACCCTTGCCGTGAGCCTCCCGGACGGTGCCGGCGCTTCCAAGGCTCCTCTCACCGAGGCGAACGACCCGGGCTTTTTCCACTACAACGTGAGTTCGAATACGCTGACCTTCGATTTCGGCACCATCACGATCCCCACGGCCGGCGCCATCGTCATTGAATACCAGGTCGAGGTGAAGAACGAACCGGCCAACCAGGACGGCAAACTCCTGACCAACAGCGCGGTCCTCAGCTATGAGGACCCGGCTGATCCCGGCAAGACCGTGTCCTTGGAGCCGGTGTCGGCGCAGGTTCGCGTCGGGGAGCCGAACCTCGAGATCCAGAAGATCGCGACGGCCGGGGCTGCCGGGTCCGATGCCGGGGACACCGTGTCCTGGGAAGTGACCATCGTCAACACAGGAAGCACCACCGCCTACCAGGTGGACTGGAAGGATGTGCTTCCGCGGGATCCGGCGCATCCCGACCGGGGCTTGTATCTCATCAGCAACCTCGAACTCCTCACCGAGGGCGCGGCGGTCTTTCTGAACGGCACCTCCACGCCGGTGACGGCGGCCCACCTCCACGTGGGCACAACCCAGAACACGGACGATACGCTCGATCTGGCGAGCATCTCCTCCGGGGATGCATCCGACACGGTCCAGATGGACCCCGGCGCGCGCATCACGATCCGCTTCGATTCGAGGCTCACGGCGACCGTGACCCCGGGGCAGGTCTTGACCAATGGGGTGAGGGCCTCCTACACGAGTCTGGTGGACGGCGGCCGTGACAACTCATCGGGGCCGGGCGAAGTGGATGACGACGACGACGCGGATCTGAACAACTATGAGGAGTCCGCCTCCAAGTCCATCACCGTCAATGCGGATATCGCCCTCGATAAGACCATCCCGGCAGGCAGGACCGGGTACGCGGTCGGAGAGACGGTCACGTACCGATTGCGGATCGCCATCATCGAGGGGACGATCCCCTCCCTGTCCCTGGTAAACGACACCCTGCCGCCGGGTCTGAGCTACGTGAGCCACCTCGTTTCAGCTCATGCGGGCATCAGCTTCGAGAACGCCGGGGGCAGCCCTTTCGTCGACGGGCAGAGCATCCGCTTCGATTTCGGTGACGTGACCAATGCACCGGACGGGGACGGGGCCAACGACTATTTCGACATCGAGATCACGGCCCGGGTGGACAACATCCTGGAAAACCAGGACGGAAAAGTCCTTTCGAACGGAGAACATGCCGACGGCTCCTATGTCTACCTGGAGTACGGGGAGACTCCCGTGAGGGTGGATTTCGATGACGACCCCGGAACGCCCGACGTGATCGAGGGCGTACCTATTACGGTCATTGAACCGGATCTTTCGGTGACGAAGAACGTCCTGCCCGAGCAGCAGTCGCTCGGCGACCTCGTGGAATTCACCCTGACGGTCGTCCACACGGGGGAAAGCCACGCGGATGCCTTCGACATCGTGGTGACCGACACGCTCCCGGATGGCCTCACGTTTGTGGACACGCCTGTTGCAGGCGGCGATTACACAGTGGATGGGCAGAAACTCGAATTCAGGAAAGCGGCCCTCACACGGGGGGCGCCCGACAACGGCCTGTGGCAGTTCACCTACCGTGCGCGGATCGATAGTGATGCCCCCGTGGGGACAGGCCTCACGAACCTGGCCCTACTTTCCTGGGCGAGCATCCCCGGCGCTACAGGCGGGGCCGATGACGGCCGGAACGGGGCCGATGCCCCCGGCGGCCTGAACGACTACGGCGATGAGGCCCGGGATACGGTGATTCCGACCACGGCGGCCTTCATCGATGCGAAGAAGGTCTGGGCCCTCGAGGCGGACCCCGATGCGAGCCAGAGCGTGACGCCGGGGGACACGGTTCGCTACACGATCACGCTTACGAATACGAACGGCGGCGCGACGAATGTCGTTTTCGAGGATCGGGTGCCGGATTTCACGACCTATGTGGCTGGGAGCCTCGCGAGCAGCAAGGGCACGGTGGAGGACGGTGGATTGCCTCTGCTCGTGGTCCGTGCGGGGGACATGGCGCAGGGGGAGGAGGTGGTCATCCATTTTCTGGTTACGGTCAATGCGGGGGCCTTGCCGGGTACGGTTCTCTGGAACCAGGGTAGCGTCGACAGCGACCAGACGATCCCCGAACCCACCGACTGGGACGGCAACGATCAGAACGGCGATCAGCCGACGGAGATCGTCGTCGGCGGGGCGCCCCTCGAAGCCGGGCTTTACGTGTGGAAATTCGTCGAGTGGGTGAACGACGCCGACGACAGCGGAAGCGTCACGCTCGGAGACACCATGCGGTACTGGGTTGTCTTCGAGAATACGGGAAGCACGGCGTTGAGCGAAGTCACCTTCGCGGATGAGATCCCCTCGGGGCTTCTCTACACGGGCAGCAGCGTGGCTACGAGCGGGCTGCTCCACGTGGCCGGACAGGCCCTCCAGTTGACTGGCATGGCTGTTCCTGTCTCCGGGTTGGAGTATATCTGGTTCGAGGTCGAGGTGGACGCCGTCGGCTCCTTCGAGAACCAGGGGATTGCCGACTCGGCGGAGACCGGACCGGTGCCCTCGGACGGAAACGGCGACCCGACGGATGGAGCCCAACCCACCGTCTTTTCGTCTGTGGACGGGGAAGGCGCACCCCTGCTCGATCTCCAGAAGCGCTGGCGTCTTTTCTCGGACGTTTACCCGGATGGCCTGGTGAACCCGGGGGAATCCATCGTTTACACGGTGACGCTCAGCAACAAGGGCGCTGCCCCGGCAACCGACGTCCGTTTCAGGGATCCGATACCGACTCACACGACCATTGTGCCGGGATCGGTCGTCGCGAGCCAGGGCGTGGTTGTGAGCCAGGCCCCGGTGGAGGTCAACGTCGGGGATGTTTATCCCGGGGATGTCGTTTTGATCAGTTTCCGGGTGACAGTCGATTTAGGTACGGCCGATGGGACTATTCTGCTCAACCAGGGAAGCGTGGCTTCAAATGAACTGGAAGATGTGCCGAGCGACGACAACGGCTATGACGGGGACGGGAAGAACCCGAATCTGACGCCGGTGGCGATTCCCGGGAGCACGGTCGGGCAGCCTTCGGGGCTGTCGAAGACCCTCGAGGCTTCGAGCGAGCCGGACAGCGCCGGCGCCCAGGTGATGATCGGCGAGGTGTTGACCTACCGTGTCACGGTATATGTGCCTTCCGGGACCACGCTGCATGCGGAAGTTTCGGATGCGCTCCCGGACGGTCTTGTCTATGTTGCAGACAGCGGCCGTCTGGCACGGGTTTTTGAAACGGGGCTGAGCGCCTCGGCCGATCCCGGGGGGGTCAACATGGCCCCGAGCGGCGTGTACGTGCCTCTCACGGACGGGGTGGACCTGGCGTACAGCGATGGGAACGTCTCGGTGTTTCTGGGGGATGTGATCAACTCGGACGGCAGCCCGGGGGCCTATATCCTCGAACTCAAGGCCGTTGTGGCGAATGTCGCCGGCAACCAGGCCGGAACGGTCCTGAACGACCAGGGGGGCTTCAGTTACTGGAACGGGTTGAGCCAGACCCAGATGCTGACCCCTGCCGATCTGCCCGTGACCGTAATTGAACCGGGCATCCAGGTGGTCAAGTCCGGGCTGCCGCTGGCGGTCTTTCCTTCCGGGGGCGAGGTCACCTTCACGGTGACGGTGGTCAACCCTGCGGGCCCTTATGCGGCCCCCGGCTACGATGTCCGCATTCGGGACGTCCTGCCTCTGCAGTACGCCGGCCTGGTGGTTGAATCCATCAGCCCTTCAGGGGGTGTCGTGGCGGGCGATGTTTACGACAACAGCACGGCCGACGCCCTCGATGTGTCGGTGGATCGGTTCCCGGTGGGCGGCCAGGTGGTGGTGGTCTACACGGTCACCACAGGGGCGGAGCCTCCTCCCGGCACCCTGATCGACAACACGGCGCAGGTGACCTTTACGAGCGTGCCAGGACCGAACGGGACCGGCGATGCTGCGCCCGGCGTCTCCGGTGAGGAAACGGGAGAGCGCAACGGTTCCGGGGCCGGACCCAATGATTACAGGGCCGAGGACAGCGAGCGGGTGGTGGTAGGGGCGATCAACGCCGTTAAAGCGATTGTCGACCCCAAGACCCGGTATGCCATCGGTGATGTGGTGACCTACGATGTCCTGCTGACCGGCAACTGGGCGGCCGGCTATAACGCGGTGGTGACGGACACCCTGGATGCCGGGCTGAGCTTCATCGCCGGCTCGGCCGGGCTGGTGAGCGCCGACGGGGTCGCGGTCGAACACGACCCGCCGCTGGTTGCCGTGCAGGCGCAAACGGTCACCTTCACCCTCGGTGACATCACCAATGACGATCCGGGGGTTCAGAAGTATGTGCGCTTGAGCTATTCGGCCCGCGTGGAGAACCTTCTGACCAATCAGGACGGGACCCGACTGTCCAACGACGCGCTCTTCCAGGTGGACGACGCGGATGAGGGCGGCGCCACCCACGACATTCCCGTCGACAGCGTCGACATCGTCGTTGGGGAACCCACTCTTACCTTGATCAAAACCATTACCAGCAACTACACGGGGCTGCAGGCCGGAAACGGGGTGGATTTTTCCGTCGTCGTGGGCAACACGGGTTCGACCACCGCCTTCGACGTGGTTCTGAGCGACATCCTCCCGGTTGGGCTCGAAAACGTGGTTTCCTTGCAGGTGACAAACGTGACGGGCGGGGCGGAGACGCCGTTGCTCCATGTCGATTTGGAACCGGACGGCTGGCACACGGATCCCTTCGATGTGCCCGTGGGCGGGTCGGTGACCATCACTTTCAGCGCCGGTTTGACGATCGAAGTGAGCCCCGGTGACGAGATCCAGAACCGTGTGACGGCGGAATTCAGCAGCCTGGATGGGGAGGACACGCATGAGCGGACAGGAGCGGGCGGTTCCGACCAGAACGATCCGGCCGTACTGGACAACTACAACACATCGGCCAACAGCCAGATCATCACGGTGGCCGATCCGGTGGCCCTCGACAAACGCTTTCACCCCGATCCGGCCGGAACGACCTATGCCGTAGGGGAAATTTTCACCTATCGCCTCACGATCGAACTCATTCAAGGGACCATCGAGGACCTGGTCGTGACCGACACCCTTCCCGCCGGGGTGACTTTTCTGCCCCCTGCGGTGGTCGGGAAGGGCAATGCAGGCATGGGTTACGATTACACGGACCCTCCGGGCCCCGATCAGGACGGACAGGAACTCACCTTTGATTTCGGGAGGGTGACCAACCCGGGTGATGGTGACCTATCGAACGATTTCATCACCATCGACCTGCCGGTCCGTGTCGACAATATCCTTGCGAACCAGAACGGGACGGCCCTTTTGAACAATGCGGAGCTCAGCTTTTCGGGGCCGCAGGGAACAGTGGTGCGCTTTTTCGATGCCGACGCCGAAGAACCCGGCATCCAGCCTCTGAAAGCCGAGGTGGTCGAACCGGATCTGGTCGTCGAGAAGACCATGGACCCGACGGAGCAGTCGCGCGGCAACAAGGCGACGGTCTCGCTCAGGATTTTCCACACCCCTGACAGCCGGACGACGGCTTACGACCTGGTCGTAACCGACACCCTCCCGGCTGGATTGAGCTACGTGGATGCCACGGGCAGCCCCCTGACGCCGGAGGTGGACGGACAGGTTCTCACCTTTCGCATCTCGGCGCTGACCCTTGCCGACCACGACCTTACGATCACCTACCAGGTCCTGATCGCGCCGGACGTGGCGCCGGAGGTGCCTCTTGTCAATGAGGCGGCCCTGACCTGGTCCAGCATGCCGGGGGCCACCGGCGAGGAGGACAGCGGGCGCACCGGCGGCGGCGGTTTGAACGACTACGACGACCAGGATCAGGCGGATCTGACACCCAAGGCGCCCGATCTCTCCATCGTCAAGAGCGATGATGGCGCCACGGTGTCGCCGGGTCAGGTGATCGCCTATGAGCTTACGGTATCCAACAACGGCACCTGGCCAGCTAGCGGGGTCATGATCACGGAGTCGGTGCCGGCAAATACCACCTTTGACGCGCTGTCGAGTTCCCCTGGGTGGAGCTGCGCAGACGGCAGCCCCGCGGGCGCAGCATACACCCTGATGGTCGGATCCCTTGGGGTCGGGGACCAGGGTGCGGTGGTTTTCGCGGTGAAGGTGGTCGACCCGCTGCCCGCCGGGGTGGAGTCGATTGTGAACGCTGTGGCCATCACAGACGATGGGTCGAACGGGCCGGATCCGAACCCGGGCGACAACGGGTCGACGGATCAGACGCCGGTGGAAGCGGCGCCGGACCTGGCAGTTGTGAAAACCGACGGAGGGGCGACGGGGGTTCCCGGCGGGACGATCGTCTACACGCTGCAGTACGCCAATAACGGCGACCAGGGCGCCACGGGGGTCGTGCTGCGGGAGACGGTTCCGGAGCACACCGTCTTTAGCGCGGGGTCGAGCACGCCGGGCTGGAGCCTGGTTTCCGGTGACGGCGGAGCCGGGAGCGTCTATGAATGGGCGGTGGGCCCGCTCGAGGGCGGCGGCGCGGGCGGCGCGGCGGCGTTTGCCGTGACGGTGGTCAACCCGCTGCCGGCCGGCGTAGAAGGCCTTCTCAACCATGCCGGCATTGCCGATGACGGGGCCAACGGGGAGGATACCAATCTGGATGACAATGCTTCCAGCGATGAAACCCCCGTGACGGCCGCTCCCGACCTGACCATCACCAAAGAGGGTCCGGAACGGATCGGGCCGAACGGGTTGATTGTGTACACCATACGGATCGCAAATGTGGGTGATCAGGATGCGACGGGTGTGAAAATCGTAGAGACGGTGCCGCAGTACACCGTTTTCAGGGCCTCAAAAAGCACGCCCGGTTGGAGTTGTCCTGACGGAAGTCGCGGCGGGACCGAATGCGTCTATTCAGTGGGTGAGCTTGGCGCCGGGGAGACACTCGATCTGGAGTTTGCGGTTCTGGTCGCCAGGGCTGCTCCGAACGGGGAGAAGATCGAAAACAATGCGGTGGTTGCCGATGACGGGGTCAATGGCCCCGATCCGACGTCCGACAACAACACGGGCTCGGCCGTGACGCAGGTCGTTCATCCCGTGCCGGTTCCAGCCCTTGATGGGTTGGGCATGGTGGTGATGTCCATGCTATTGGCCATTCTCGGCGGCTTTGCGCTGAAGCGGCGCCGAAGAGAGTAGGAGGATTTCGGGCGTTCAACGGGGGTTGCAGCATCGCCTGGCGTTGTCAGCCACCGGTGCCGCAGTCCCCGTTTGGTCAAAAGGCGCTGAAGCGCGAGGGGAATGGCCTTTTTGTGGCTTTGTTCCTATGCTGAAAGCCGTGAGGCTCCGGGCAGGACCCTCTGTTTTTGAGGGGGAGCGGGGTGTGTCGGGTGGTCGAAACGTGGTATTTCAACGCAGGGCTTCGACGATGTTTTTCCGGGCGGCCTGGATCGCAGGGAGGATGCCGCCCAGGAAGCCCATGAAGAGGGCGAAGCTGAGCGCCTTCAAGGCGGTGGCCGAGGTCAGCGTGAAGCGGAAGGCCAACTCGGAGAAGGTTTGGAAGTTGGTCGTCGATACGGTGAAGAACTGGAGGAAGCTCGAAAAGAAGAGGCCGCCGAGGCCCCCGAGGAGTCCCAGGAGGAGCGATTCGAGGAGAAAGGCCGTCAGGATCGTGCCGCGCTGGAACCCGAGTGCGCGCAGGGTGCCGATTTCCTGGGTGCGGTTGGCGACGGCGGCGTACATCGTGATCATGGCGCCGACCACGGCGCCGATCGAGAAGATCAGGGTCAGATAGAAGCCGAGAAGGCGCAGGAATTTGCTCATCATCTCCGACTGTTCCCGGTAGAAATCCCTTTCGCGTTTGACGTCGAGGGTAAGCCGGGGATCGTTGAGGATACGCTCCGAGACGGCATCGAAGCCGTTGGCCTGCCGCAGGCGGAAGATGATGGAGGAATAGACGTTGCGCCTGAAGGCCTGCATCAGTTGATCTACATCCCCCCAGATCTCGGAGGAGAATCCCGTATTGCCGGCATCGAAGATGCCGACCACGCGCCACCGCCGCTGGGCGAAGAAAAGACTCTGCCCGAGCCCGGCGTTGTCGAAGCGCTCCGCCACGTTTCGACCCACCATGATCTCGAGCGCGCCGGGGTGGGGCAGCCGTCCGGCCGTGAGGGTGATCTGGTCCCTCAGGTGCAGGGACCGGGTCGTGCCGCCGCGGATCACGACATTTGCAGGGTTTCCGCTTTCGCGCTTCTGCAAGGTGATCAACACGATCAATTCTTTCGCCAGAAGCCGCTCTCCGCTAGGGCCGAGTGCAATGCCCGGGTCGGTTTCGACGATCGCGGCCTTGTCGCGTTCGATGGCGCTCTGGACCTCGGATAAGGCCGAGCGTCGGATGACCACGATGTTGTCCGCTGCGCCCGTGTCGACCAGCGTCTTTTGCAGTCCGTCGGCGAGCATGACGATGGCGGCGAAGACGAAGACGACCAGGGCCATCCCTCCGGTGGTCAGAAAGGTCGTAAGCCTGCGCGTCAGGAGGTTTCTGAAGCTGTAAAAGAAGAGCAGTTTCATGTGAGGCTATCCGATCCTGCCCAGCGCATCGGTGATGCGAACGTTCAAGGTTCTCCAGATGGGGATGACGGATGCCGCCAACCCCACGGCCAGGACCGCGACCCCATCGAGTATAAGGGTCTCTTGTTTGACGAAGAAGGCCGGGAAATAATCCGCGAGTGCATCGGCAAAGAGGTCCGCTGCAGGGAAGGTGAGGAGGATTCCCAAAATCCCGCCCATTCCGGTGATCAGCAGCGATTCCCCCAGGATGAGCCGCCCCAGAAAAAATCTACCGAAGCCGAGGGTCTTGAAGACCGCGTATTCACCTGAGCGCTCCCGCACACTCATAGCCATGGTGTTCGCGACAACCGCCATGATGATGATGATCACCACCAGGGAAACCAGTTGAATCGCCGTCAGAATAGCCTCGCCCATGGCGATGAAACCGAGGGAAAAGGCCTTTTCCGTTTCCGTCAGGGTTTCGGCATAGGAATTCCTGAACAGTTTGTCGATGGCCTCCGACGTGGCGGCAGCACGATCGGGATCCTCGATGCCGATCATGTAGAAGCCTACCTGATCCGCCCTCGGCAGACCCAGTTTTTTCAGGGTTTCGTTCGGGTAGTCCCAGTGCAGAAAAAACTGCCGCTCGTCGGTGGTCGGCTCACGCCCTTCGTATATGCCCAGAAGGGTGAGGTCCCAGTTTCCCGGGTAGATGGTCCCCTGGAGGGTGATGCTGTCTCCGATGCGCCACCCGAACCTTTCGGCCAGCCGCCTTCCGGCGATGCACCCTTTGCGGTTGCGGAAAAAGGCCTCTTTTTGCTTTTCAGGCAGGACAAATTCCGGATAAAGCTCGAGGTAGGTGCGGGGTTCGACGGCGAAGTTGGCAAAAAAGTGCTTTTCGTCGATGTATCGCCCCCCAAACCAGATGCCGTAGGAAACGGTCTTCACGTTGTCTACGCTGCGGATCTTCTCAAGGTAGGCGATCGGCAGGGGAAAGATGAGCGAGATGGCGTTGCGGGTGACGAGCCGTGTGGCGGAAGTGGCGTCGGCACCGGCGTACCACGTTTCGATGACCGTCCTCAGGAGGCCGAAGGCAAGGATGGCGACGGCCACGCCGCTAACGGTGAGGGCGCTGCGCAGACGGGATCGAAAGGTGTTACGCAAGAGGAGCTTCAGAAGCATTGGCGAGGATACCCTTGTCGAGGACCTTCAGGGTGCGGGCCCGTTCAGCCGCGCGCGGGTCATGGGTTACCATAATGACGGTTTTGCCGAGGTCGCTGGTCAAACGCTCCATCAGGTTGAGAACATCGTCGGCCGATCGCCGGTCGAGGTCTCCAGTGGGCTCATCGGCGACCAGGATGGCGGGGTCGGTGACGACCGCGCGCGCGATGGCCACCCGCTGCTGCTGGCCGCCGGACAGCTGTCCCGGGCGGTGGTCCATGCGGTCATCCAGTTTGACCAGCGCGAGTGCGGTCTTGACATGTTCACGGCGCGCCCTCTTGGGGAGGTCGGTCAGCAGGAGCGGAAGTTCGACGTTTTCAAAAGCGGTCAGAACGGGGATCAGGTTGTAGAACTGGAAGATGAAACCGACGTTCTGGGCCCGCCAGTGGGCCAGCTCGATCTCGGAAAGCCCTGTGATGATGACCCCGGCCACACGGATGATGCCGCTGTCCGCGCGGTCGAGGCCGGCTATGAGGTTCAGCAGGGTGCTTTTCCCCGATCCGGAAGGGCCCATGAGGGCCAGAAAGTCACGCTCGGGAATCTCCAGGCTGATGTCGTTGAGGACCGGAATGGTCTGATCGCCCCGCCGGTAAGATTTGCTGAGGTTATCGATCTCTACGAGGATCCGGTCTTCCTTGTCCATACGCTACTCCAGGAGACTGACCCGGGTCAGATGGGCGAACTGCGCAGGGGGGTCGATGACGACGCGGTCGCCAGCTGCAATCCCGCCGGTGATTTCCTGCATCGACCCGAAAAGGCGCCCGGTCTCGATGCGTGTCAGGATGGCCCGCTTCCCGGAGACGACGAAGACATGCTTTTCGCCTTCTTTCTCGACCAGAGAAGAGACGGGGACGGCAAGGACGGGCTTCTCTTCATCGGACTGAACGGCCCTCTCCAGAAAGGCCACCTTCGCGCTCATCTCGGGCAGGATATTTTCCGGCAGACGGTCGAAGGCAACCTTGACCAGGACGGAGGCCTTGGTTCGATCCGCCGTGGGGACGATCATGTAAACCTTTCCTGGAAAGCGCCGATCCGGAAAGGCGTCGAGCTGGATCTCGCAGGGCTGCCCCTCGTAAACTATGGCGATGTTCGCTTCGGAGACGTCCACCTCCACCTGGAGGGAGTCCATGTCAGCAATCGTCACGACGGCCGCCTTGGAATTGGCGGCGGCCCCGATGGGGGTGACGATGTCCCCTATGTCGGCGTTTTTGGTCAATACTACGGCATCGAAGGGGGCGCGGATATAGGTATATTCGATCGCCACCTCCGTCTCCTGAACCGCAGCCTCTGCCGCCTCGATCGCCGCCTCTCTGGCGCGGACCAGGGCCGATAAACTTCTGAAACGCGCTTCGGCCTTGTCGAACTGGGCCCGCGCCACGATTCCCTTCTCGACGAGCTGCCGGTTTCTCTCGTAATCCAGTCTGGCATCGCGCAGCTCGGCCTTCGCCTGTGCGAGGTTTGAAACGGCCAGTTCGAGGTTTGCTCGCGCCCTTTCGCGCGCGGCCAGGGCGTCACGGTCTTCGAGACGCGCAATGACGTCCCCTTCCGAAACACGGCTGCCCTCTTCCACGGACAGCTCGACCAGTTGAGCCGTAATTTTGCCTGCCACAGCGGATTTTCGCTGTGCGACGACATAGCCGCTGGCATTCAGGCGGGTGAAGGTCTGGGAGGGATATAAGGATTGAACATGATAGGTGTGGACCTCTGTAGCCGGCTGGAGCAGTTGTTGTTGATGAAGCCAGTAGAGCAAAGCAGCGGCCGCCACTCCAACCGCGATGATGATAAAATATTTTTTCCGGCTCCGGCGGGTGGTGAATGTCTTCTTTTCAATGCGCAGACCGGAAAGGTCTTCTGGTCCAGACATGCCGCAAGGTTCCTTTCGATGGATGGGGGCCGGTCGTATGCGCCGTCAGGGGAAACGATCAGTCCACGTCAGGTGGATGACGGCCGGGTGCATTTGCCATATTCCTGCGACGGGACTTGAGAACGAACAACATGACGATCGCAGCGAGCAGGATGCCAAGTGCAACCATCTGGGTTACGGTCATAGAGGTGCCTCCCAGACTGCCGCGGTCGTCCCAGCGGTACTTTTCGATCCAGAGCCTCGCAGTGCTGTGCAGGATGAGAAACCACAGAAAGATCTGTCCTGGATAGGTTTTTCTGAAAGAAAGGACAAGGAGGATCGCAAAGATCGCAAAGGCGCTCAGTGACGCGTAAAGTTGGGTGGGATGCAGGGGGATCCCCAACGGGGCCAGGGAATGGGGGTGGGAAAACACGATCCCACACCACGAATCGGTGGGCTTCCCGTAGCAGCAGCCGGCCAGGAGACATCCGATCCGTCCGAAGCCCTGCCCGATGGAGGCGGCCGGTGCCCAGAGGTCCCCCAGGTTCCACAGCGGAATGTGGTGGCGGCGGCTGTACCAGCCCATGGTGATCAGGGCGCCCAGGATCCCGCCTGAAAAGACGAGCCCGCCCTGCCAGATCTTGACGGCATCCAGGGGATGCTCGAGATAGTACCCGAAGTTGATCAGGATATACAGGATCCTCGATCCGATGACACCCCCCAGGATCATCAGGAACCCCATGTCCATGATCTGCTGCGACGTGTATCCCTCGCGTTGCCCGATCTTGAGGGTGACGAACAGACCGGCCAGGAACCCGGTGGCCACGAGAAGGCCGTAACTGTGCAAGGTGAAAGGGCCTATCGAGATCAAGTCAGGGAACATAAGCACTCTTTCCAGGCTGGACATTCCATTGTGCCGGATGCTGCTTTCCGGGTGGGCGTCTGCATCATGCCGGGAAACCGTTTGAGGTTCGAGAAGTTCGTGCCGTTTTCATCGTCGGATTGAAAAAAGGGTCCTGACCGGGCATGTTCACGCCTTCAAATTGGAGCGCCTTTCCGTGAAACACCGAGAAAGACCAACCCGATCAGGATGGTTCCGGTCGTGATGGCTGCATCCGCGACGTTGAAGGCCGGCCAATGGTAGGATCCGATATAAAAATCCAGAAAATCGATCACTTCACTATAGGCCAGACGGTCGATCAGATTGCCGACGGCCCCTCCGAGGACGAGCGAGAGGGCGAAGGCCATGAGTCTTTCGCCGGGCTTCAAGCGCGCGAGCCACCAGACGAGGACCACAATAGCCGCCAGGCTGGCTCCGATGAGGAGGATCATCCGCCACTGCACGCCGTCGCTCCGGTTGAGCAGTCCGAAGGCCATTCCCCGGTTTCGGACATGGACGATGTTGAAAAAACCGCTCAGCACCGGGATCGATTCGAAGGGTTGAACCAGGCGGATCAGCAGCCACTTCGAGATCTGGTCCAGTGCCACCACGACCGCCGCCGGCCAAACGGCGAAATGAACAGGGCGTGCCAACGATTTTACTCCGTTTCCTCGATCGCCTGCAGGCATCGCCGGCAGAGGGTGGGATGGGCGTCCGCCTCGCCGACGCTCGCGTCATGCACCCAGCACCGCTCGCACTTGGCCTGCTCGGAGGGTCCGACGAGCACCCGCAGTCCGGGAACCGTCTCGCTCTCGGGCACGGAGTCCATATCGCCCCCTGAGGCGAGCCTCACTTCCGAGACGATGAAGACGGAGCGAAGCTCTTCCCGGTAAGCATGCAGCAGGTCCATGAGGTTTTCGCCCAGCCCCAGGGTCACGACGGCATCCAGGGAATGGCCGATCCGCTTTTCCTTGCGGGCCAGTTCCAGGGCCTTGGTGACCTCCCGGCGGACCGCCATGATGCGGTCCCAGCGCTCGGCGAGCTCCGGGTTGGAAAAGGCCTTGTCGAGCGGGGCGAAACAGTCCGCGTGTACGCTTGGCTCACGATCGCCTTTCAGGTACTGCCAGATCTCCTCGGCGGTGAAGGAGAGGACCGGGGCCATGAGGCGCACCAGAGCGTCCAGGATGACATGCATGGCCGTCTGGGCCGAGCGCCGCGCCTGGGAGCGGGGGGGCGAGGTGTACAGCCGGTCCTTGACGATATCCAGGTAAAGCGACGAGAGATCCAGCACGCAGAAATTGTGCAGACCGTGGTAAACGATGTGGAATTCGCAGTCCTCATAGGCTTTGAGGATCCGCCGGCTCAGGTCCTGGAGACGGTGCAGGGCCCACTGATCGAGCTCGGCCATGTCTTCACGGGGGACGCGGTCGGCCGCTGGATCGAAATCATAAAGGTTCCCGATCAGGAAGCGGCAGGTGTTGCGGATGCGCCGGTAGGCCTCTGTCAGACGCTGCAGGATCTCGTCGGAGAGCCGGATGTTGTCGCGGTAATCCTCCCCCGCGACCCAGAGGCGCAGGATCTCAGCCCCGTATTTCCGGATGAGTTCTTCGGGCGCGATGACGTTTCCGGCGGATTTGTGCATGGCCTTGCCCGCCCCGTCGACCACGAAACCGTGGGTCAGCACGCTGCGGTAAGGGGCCTCGTTCCGGGTCCCGACGGAGCAGAGCAGAGAGCTGTGAAACCAGCCGCGGTGCTGGTCGCTGCCTTCCAGGTACATGTCGGCGGGGCTGTCGAGGTAGGGGCGCTTCTCCATGACGGCGGCGTAGCTGACACCCGAATCGAACCAGACGTCCAGGATGTCCGTTTCCTTCTGGAATCGCTCCGAGCCGCAGCCGGGGCATTTCGTTCCCGGGGGGAGAAGGTCGGTTTCGGGTTGGGTGAACCAGATATCGGCGCCGGATGCCTCCACCTTGGCGGCCACGTGGTCGATGATCTCCTGCGAGACGAGGACCTCGCCGCAGTCTTTGCAGAAAAAGACCGTGATGGGAACCCCCCAGCTCCGCTGCCGGGAGATGCACCAGTCGGGGCGGTTGGCGATCATGTTCTGGATCCTCTCCTGCCCCCAGGCCGGGATCCAGTTGACGCGGTCGATGGCCTCGATGGCGCGCTGCCGCAGTTGGGTCTTGTCCATCGAGATGAACCACTGCTCTGTCGAGCGGAAGATGACCGGCTGTTTGCACCGCCAGCAGTGCGGGTATTCGTGGTGGATGACCTCCTCCTTCATGAGGGCGCCGACCTCCCGCAGCTTCTGGTTGACCAGCGGATTGGCCTCGAAGACGCTCTGCCCGGCGAAGAACTCGACTTCAGGGAGGAAGCGGCCGTCTCCGTCCACCGGAGAGTAGACCTCCAGGCCGTAGGCGAGCCCGGTTTCGTAGTCCTCGCGGCCGTGCCCTGGAGCCGTGTGGACGCAGCCGGTGCCGGCCTCCAGGGTGACGTAAGGGGCCAGCACAATGCGGGAGGGCCGGTCGTAGAGGGGATGGCGCGCCTCCAGGTTTTCGAGATCCCTGGGGTCGACGGCGGTCACGATTTTATAATCATCGATGCCGAAGGTGTCCATGCAGACATGCAGCAGGCCTTCGGCCAGAATGAGGACGTTCCCGCCCGGAATCTCCACGGCGACGTAGTCGAAGCCCGGGTGGAGCGCGATGGCCAGGTTCGCCGGGATGGTCCACGGGGTGGTGGTCCAGATGAGCACGAAGACCCGCTTTCCCTGGAGCTCCGGGTAACGTGGCGACAGGTCGGAGACCATGGGAAATTTGACGAAGATGGACGGTGAGGCATGGTCCCCGTACTCGACCTCGGCTTCCGCCAGGGCGGTGTGGCAGGAGGCGCACCAGTAAATGGGTTTTTTGCTGCGGATGAGGCTGCCGTTCAGTGCGAACTTGCCGAATTCGCGGACGATGGTGGCCTCGTAGGGAAAGTTCATCGTGAGGTAAGGGCGCTCCCACTCGCCGAGGACGCCCAGGCGCTTGAATTCATTGCGCTGGATGTCGATGAACCGCTCGGCGTAGGCCCGGCAGTGGCGGCGGATCTCGGCCTGGGTCATGTCCGCCTTGCGTTTTCCAAGCTCCTGGTCCACCTTGTGTTCGATCGGGAGGCCGTGGCAGTCCCAGCCGGGGACGTAAGGGGCGTCATAACCTGCCATCTGCTTGGATTTGATGATGATATCCTTCAGGATCTTGTTGAAGGCGGTGCCCATATGGATGTGGCCGTTGGCGTATGGGGGGCCGTCGTGCAGCATGTAGCGCTTGCGGCCCTTGGACCGGGTCCGGATCAGTTCGTAAAGCTTCTCCGATTCCCATTTGGCCAGGATTTCGGGCTCTCGTTTGACCAGGTTGGCCTTCATGGGAAAGGCGGTTTGGGGAAGGTTGAGTGTTTGTTTGTAATCCATACGAGGCGCCTCCATATCATATGATAAACCGAAAAAATAACAGATGCACCTCTTCAAGTCAAATCCAGATTCGGTTTGGAGGTCGAACCTTGAAGAGGTTGACATCCGTCGTAGCGGTCGGCAATCTGATGTCCATCAGGAAAGGGTCTTTTTGGCCTGTCACGGTGTCAATCTGTACGGCTGCTTGCGCGGCGATTTGCAGTCGTCCCCGCGCAAACGCTCGATTTCCTTGATATTGGCCGGACCGGGCGGGGGCTGAGCAGACGAGGGGTCTGAAGAAGCCGGGTCCTACCGGGAAATCATTTCCGGATGAACGTAATCTGAGGGAAAATGGGTAAGGCGGCGCATCGCCGCGCCCGCTTAAAGCTGTGAAGCGAAAGGTCTTATGGCATTGAAGAACGTAAAGTGCATGGCGGCAGTGGTTTTATGGTTCCTGACCCTAGGCGGATGCGGGCCGTTGATGGTCTTCGGCACGGGTGCGGCCGCCGGTGTGGGAGGTTATCGATATTACCAGGGCTCTTTGATCACCGTCTACAACGCCCCGTTCGAAAGGACCTGGGAGGCGGGCCTCACGGCCGTTCAGGCCCTCGGGTTCACCATGAAGGACGCGCGGCACGACCTCACTTCGGGCACGGTCTCGGCCGGGCAGGCGGACGGCACGCCGGTGACCCTCAAAATGAAGTATGTCTCGGCGGAGCAAACCGAGGTCGCGATCCGGGTCGGTTTCTGGGGTGATGAAGAGGGTGCGGCGGTGGTCGCAAGACGGATTCGGGAGACGCTGGGAGGTCAGGTCTGAATGTCCAGGCTCTTCAGCATATTGTCCGCAAAATGCATCACGAAGTGCCGCTGCGCTTCGGTGCAGTAGCCGGGACAGGTGCATTGCATGGTGTGGAGCGACCGGATGAGAAATTCGAACCGCACCCAGTCCGGGCCCAACTCGACGGCGAAGACGTGGGGGCGGCAGGCCTGATGACTGTATTGTTCCGGGGTCAGAAGGTCGTCAGGAAGTTGAACCCAGTAGATCTCGTCGACCCTGCTGTGCAGGGCGTTTTGATCCAGAAAGCCCTTGATCCTTTCGAGGTGGGCGGACGGTATTTCATCGAGGAGATAGGCGCGCATGGCAGGGGTCACCGTGTCCCGCGATCGATCCGCGCCCCGGAGACGAAGGCGTCGATGACCGCGTAGATCCAAAGGATGGCGAATAAAGCCAGGATCACCTTGAGGGTGGTGAGATCCTGGGCCTGAAGCCGGGCGATAAACCCGCCGCCGGCGGTGGAAGGATCCGGGGCGCTTTCCATCGCCTGCTGGATCACCCGGTAGGATGCGAAAAGGGCGGCGAGGAAGAGAACGAACACGGACCCGAGCAGGATCAACCCCTTCTTCAGGTGCTGGTTGAAGACCTGCCCCAGCCCGGGGATGACCAGCCCGGAGCAGAGAGCCGCGAGCCACGCCTTTTTCATCTCCCGCCCCCGGTTTGCAGCTGCATGTGATCCCGCATGATGCAGCGGTTCATGATGACCGTGCAGCCGGCTTCCCGCGCCTTCCGGGCGGCCTCCTCGTGCACGATCCCGAGCTGCATCCAGATCACCCCGATCCCTTGGCCGACAGCCTGATCGACAAAGGAAGGCACGCGCTCGGGACCGACGAACAGGTCGGCGAGATCCACTTGAAACGGGATCTCCGACAAGGTTCGGAAACAGGGGCGTCCGAGGATTTCCTTCTGTCCGGGATTGACAGGGATGACATCGTAGCCGTGCTCGAGCAGGTAGGCCGCCACCCGGTGGCTGTCCCGCGCGGGCTTCGGCGAGAGGCCCACCACTGCGATGGTCCGGCATCTGCGCAGAACCGCGCCAATGGCTTCGTCCGGCGGCCGGTTGTCTGGGATTTCACAGGTCGACATGGTCTTTCAAGGCGTTCCTTCGAAGAATATCTGCAGGGGCGTCCAAGCGGGGCGGCTCTGCCGGATGGACGGCAGGTCACGCGTGGGAGCAAGATTGCGCCGAATGGACGAAGAAATGCCGGCGTCGTCGTTGCCTCTTCTCATCCCGCCAGGTTATTGCAGGATCTCTTTTATCTTTTGAGCCTTGTCCTTGACTTCGATAGCCCTCTTGACGCCTGGGACCTGCCCGATGACGGCATCGGTCAGTTTGGCCTCAAGGGGCCGCGGGGCGGGGGGCTCAGCCACGGTCTTCCCGCGCGCCGTATCGGGGGTTTGTTCAGCCTCGTTCAGTGGTTCGGCGAGGTCTTTTCTGACATTCCGGAATTCCCGGATCGCCCCGCCAAGACCCTTCCCGATCTCCGGCAGGCGTTTGGCGCCGAACAGGATCAGCACGATCACTGCGATGATGAGAAGCTCGCTCGGGCCTAGTCCGAACATGAATGACGCTCCTTCAGTTGGATCTTTGCAGGGGGTGATTCGCCTCCGGTCTGCCTTTCAGGCCTCCGGCGAGGCGCTGACAGGGGGCCGGTGTTCAACGTTCAACCGGTCAGTTCGACGGGCTCTTCACCCTCACCGCGCTCGTCGACCGTGCCGATCAGGTAGCCCTTCTCACCCATGGCCTGAAGACGCAGCATGACCTCCTTCGTGTCTTCGGCGCTCACGACGATCACGAGACCCAACCCGTTGTTGAAGGTGCGGAGCATCTCCCGTTCGGGGATGTCGGCCTTTTGCTCGAGGTAGGGGAAGATCGGCGGCCGCTCCCAGGATCCCCGCTCGATCACCCCTTTGCAGGCCGCCGGCAGGATCCGGGGGAGGTTGTCGATCAACCCGCCGCCCGTGATGTGGGCGATGCCGTAAAGGCGGAAGTCGCGGCGCAGGTTCTGGATCGCACGGACATAAATGCGCGTCGGCTCCAGCAGCTCATCTCCAAGCGTCCGTCCGAATTCGGGCACAAAATCGTCGACCTTCATGTGAAGGTCTTCGAAGAAGATCTTGCGGACCAGGGAATAACCGTTGCTGTGCAGCCCGCTCGATCCAATGCCGATCAGGCGGTGTCCTACGGCGATCTCCGAGCCGTCCAGGATATCCTTGTTGTCAGCCAGGCCGACCACGAACCCGGCCAGGTCGTATTCCCCCTTGCCGTAGAAATCGGGCATTTCGGCGGTTTCTCCCCCGATCAGGGAGCATTGCGCCTCCTGGCATCCGTCGGCGATCCCTTTGACGATGTCGGCGGCCCTGTCCACATCCAGTTTCCCCATCGCGAGATAATCCAGAAAGAACAGGGGAGCGGCGCCCTGGACAAGGATGTCGTTTACGCACATGGCGACCAGGTCGATGCCGACCGTATCGTGCCGGTCCATCATGAAAGCGATCTTCAATTTGGTGCCGACGCCGTCCGTCGAGCTCACGAGGACGGGCTTTTCAATGTGCTGGAGGTTCAGGGAGAACAGCCCCGCAAATCCTCCGATGTCGGTGATGACCCCGGTACGGAAGGTCTTGCTGACAATCGGCTTGATCCTTTGTACGAAGCGATTGCCGGCGTCGATATCGACGCCGGCATCGGCATACTTTCGCGTCAGTTTCTTCTCGGTCATCGGTTTTTGTCCAACAAGGCGTTTTGAGCAAAAAAAGAAGGTGTTTCAGGCATAATAGAATCTGCCTATACTCGAATTTTAGGGCCGGGTTTGTCAAACGAATTCTGGCCGGATCGGTTTGCCGGCCGTTCGAACGACAGCGGCGAACCATTTCCGGATGGAAACCAAGTAGTGTCCATCCGAGGATGATTTTCCGGTGCAACCCAGTTTCCAATCCGGAAATGAGTATTTTTTGCCAATATCAAGGAAATCAAGCCTTTGCGCGGAGGCGACCTGTAGGTCGCCGCACAAGCAAAGGTGCAGATTGACGCCGAGATTGGCAAAAAAGGCCATTTCCGGATGGAAACCAAGTAGGTTTTGCATTTTTTGAGGCGATCCACTATGATCTTGCCCGTTCAGGGGCTTTGTGGGTCGACGCGAAAGGTGGCGGAAAAGGCTCCCGATCGGTGCGGCCCTTGGGACAGGGTGTGGATTCACAGAGGAGATGACGGATATGATGCAGGAATTCAGGAGAATGAGCCGGCTGCCGCCCTACGTCTTCGCCACGGTCAACAAGATCAAAATGGACGCGCGGCACAGGGGCGATGACATCGTCGATCTCGGGATGGGAAATCCTGACATCCCCACTCCCAGGCACATCGTCGAAAAGCTGGTGGAGGCGGCGGAAAAAGGCCAGAATCATCGCTACTCCGCATCCATGGGGATCACCAAACTACGCCAGGCCATCTGCGATTGGTACAAGCGGCGCTTCGATGTGGATCTGGACCCGGATGAGGAGGCGATCGTCACCATCGGGGCCAAAGAGGGCCTCGCCCATCTGGTCCTGGCGACGATCAGCCCGGGTGACGTCGTTTTTGCACCGAATCCGACCTATCCCATTCATCCCTACTCGGCGATCATCGCCGGGGGTGATGTCAGAAGCATCCCCATCGGTCCGGACCGGGATTTCTTCGAGGACCTGCTGTCGGCCACCAAGCAGACGTGGCCGAACCCGCGCATGCTGATCATCTCCTATCCGCACAACCCCACGACGGCCGTCGTCGATCTGCATTTCTTCGAAAAGATCGTCGAGTTCTGCCGCGAGCACGAGATCATGGTGATCCATGATTTCGCCTATGCGGACCTGGTCTTCGACGGGTACGAGCCCCCCAGCTTCCTGCAGGTCCCCGGGGCGAAGGAGATCGGTGTGGAGCTGTTCAGCCTTTCGAAGAGCTACTCCATGGCGGGCTGGCGCGTCGGATTCTGCGTCGGCAACCCGGCCCTCGTTTCGGCCCTGCGGCGGATCAAGAGCTACCTCGACTACGGCGTTTTCCAGCCCATTCAAATCGCAGCGATCATCGCCCTGAACGGCCCTTACGACTGCGTCGAGGAGATCGTCGAAATCTACCGGGAAAGGCGGGATGTCCTGGTGGACGGTCTGAACCGCGTCGGGTGGGCGATCGAGAAACCGAAAGGCACGATGTTCGTCTGGGCGCGTATTCCGGAGCCCTACCGGGCGATGGGATCGGTGGAGTTTTCGAAGATGCTGATCGAGAAGGCCAGGGTCGCGGTTTCACCGGGCATCGGCTTCGGCGAATACGGCGACGAACACGTCCGTTTCGCCCTGGTGGAAAACCCGCACCGGATCCGCCAGGCGGTCAGGGGGATCAAACAGATTCTTTGAGATCGGCATGGGCGGCGGGCATTGGACGGATATCGATGGCCGGACAACCGACCGCTTTTGAAATGTGAGGGTATATGCCACAGCTTCAGGTGGGGATCATAGGGTTCGGCACGGTCGGCGCGGGCGCCTGCGAGGTTCTGCTCGAAAACGGGGACCTGATTGCGGATCGCGTCGGGATGGAGATCGTCATCCGGCGCATCGCCGACCTCGACATCGAACGGGACAGGGGAGTGGCCATAGACCGCAGGATTCTGACCCGGGACGCCATGGAGATCATCGAGGATCCCGAGATCGGGATTGTTGTCGAGGTGATGGGCGGTCTGAAACAGGCGAAGGAATTCATCCGTATGGCGCTCGAGCGCGGCAAGCACGTTGTGACCGCCAACAAGGCCCTGCTCGCGGAGACCGGTAACGAGCTTTTCGAACTGGCGGAGAGAAACGGGGTGGGGCTCGCGTTCGAGGCGAGCGTCGGCGGGGGGATCCCCATCATCCGCGCGTTGCGCTCCGGCCTGGCGGCGAACCGCATTCAGACGATCATGGGCATCCTGAACGGGACCTCCAACTACATCCTGACGCGGATGGCCCGGGAGGCCCTGCCCTATGAGAAGGTCGTGGAGGACGCGGTCCGGGAGGGATACGCCGAGGATCCGCCCACCCTGGACGTGGACGGGACCGACGCTGCCCACAAGCTTGCGATCCTTATCATGCTTTCGAGGGGTGAGGCGGTGCCCTTCGACGGGATTTACCGCGAGGGCATCATGCGGCTTACCCCGGACGACCTCCGCTTCGCTGGTGAATTCGGATACAGCGTGAAGCTTTTGGCCATCGCCCGGCACCACGGGGACCGGGTCGAGGCGCGGGTCCATCCCGCCATGATCCCCAAAGACCACATCCTCGCCAACGTCAACGACGTGTACAACGCCATTTACATCGAAGGCGATTTCGTGGGTCCGAACCTCTATTACGGTCTCGGGGCCGGGAGGCGGGCCACCGGGAGCGCCGTCGTCTCAGACATCATGGACCTCGCGCGCCAGATGCGCTCGGGCCAGGGCAGGGTCCTGCCCTCGCGCGGATATGCGCGGCCCGTTCAGAAGCATATCGCCATCCAACCCATGGACGAACTGGTGTCGGCCTACTATTTCCGCTTTTCCGCCCAGGACAAGCCGGGTGTCCTTTCGCGGATCGCGGGGATCCTGGGCGACCACCAGATCAGCATATCGTCGGTGATCCAGATGGGGCGCGAGGTCAACGGCTCGGTTCCCATCGTGATGCTGACCCATGAGGCCCGGGAGCGGAGTGCGCAGCGGGCGATCGGGCTGATCGACCGGCTCGACGTATTGACGGACAGGACCGTGATGATCCGCGTGGAAGGGGCGCATACCTGATGGATTCGGAAAAGACGCCGCGAACCCGCTACGTGCTTCTGGTGGGAGACGGCATGGCGGATTACCCCATCGAGGATCTGGACGGCAGGACGCCCCTCGAGGCGGCGCACACCCCCCATATGGACCGCATCGCGCAGGGGCGCATGGGGCTGGTCCAGACGATCCCGGAGGGGATGGAACCCGGGAGCGATGTAGCCAATCTGTGCCTGCTCGGTTATGACCCGCGCGTGTACCATTCGGGCAGGTCCCCCCTCGAGGCCGCAAGCCTCGGGGTGAGCCTCGCCCCGGACGACGTCGCCTTCCGGATGAACCTGGTTACGCTGGATTGGCATCCGAACGGCGAGATCGTGATGGTCAGCCACAGTTCGGGCGACATCACCACCGCCGAGTCGCGGGAGATGATCCCCGTGCTCCAGACGGGGCTCGAGTCCCCGGGCATCCGCATCTACCCGGGCGTCGCCTACCGCCATCTGCTGGTGTGGTCATCCGGTCCCCTGGATGCCCGGACGATCCCCCCGCACGACGTTCTGGGACGCGATATGGCCGCTTACCTCGACACGGGCGGGGTGAACCCCGTGCCTGAGCTGATCCTTTCCTCGTGGCCCATCCTTCGGGAGCATCCCGTCAACCGGCGGAGGCGCGCCGACGGACGCCTCGAAGCCAATTCCATCTGGCTCTGGGGACAGGGGCGCGCGCCGCGGCTGCCGCGTTTCACCGAGCGCTTCGGCCTGACCGGCGGCGTCATTTCGGCGGTGGACCTCTTGCGGGGGATCGGCATTTACGCCGGTTTCGATCCGATTTTCGTCGAGGGGGCCACCGGCTATCTCGACACCAATTACAGAGGCAAGGGCGAGGCCGCGATCGAGGCCCTCGCGACGCATGACTTCGTGCTCGTGCATGTGGAGGCCCCCGATGAAGCGAGCCACAACGGAAGCCTCGAGGAAAAGATCCGGGCGATCGAGGCCTTTGACGAAAAGGTCGTCGGAACCGTCCTCGAAGGGCTTTCCGCCTGCCCGTCTTTTCGTGTGATGGTCGCCAGCGACCACTTCACCCCCATCTGCCTCAAGACCCACAGCCGTGAGCCGGCGCCGTTCGCGTGGGCCGGCCCCGAAGATTTGGCCCGGTCACCGAGCCAGGGGGGATTCACGGAGAAAAACGCCGCTGCGAGCGGCATCCTTTACAAGGCGGGGCATACGTTGATGCCGGATTTTCTCGGGCGGGCTTAAGGCTTGACAGAGGGGCTCCGATCTCCTATTTTCGGGCGGTGTTGAGCGGGTTTATCCGGGAAACGTGCCGGGCAAGGGGTGCACGGCGGATCAATGGTGATTCCAGGGGTGGATCGTAGTGTGAGAGCCCCAAATTACAGTGAAAAGGAGAGGAAAAGAATGAAGATACTTTTTTTCGGTCCCAACGGCAGCGGAAAGGGTACGCAGGGCGCCATCGTCAAGGAAAAGTTCGGGATTCCCCACATCGAGACGGGTGTCATCTTTCGAGACAACATCGGCCGCGGGACGGACCTCGGCAAAGAGGCCAAGGGCTACATCGACCGGGGGGAACTGGTCCCCGACAGCATTACCATTCCCATGATCCTGAGCAGGTTGAAGGAACCCGACTGCAAGAACGGCTGGCTCCTGGACGGTTTCCCCCGCAACCTCACGCAGGCCCGGGAACTCGACAAGGCCTTGAGCGCAGAAGGAATCGATCTCGATATCGTGATAGAAATGGTTCTGGACCGGCAGATCGCGAAGAACCGCATCATGGGACGGCGCCTGTGCGTCAACGACAACAACCACCCGAACAACATCTTCATCGATGCTATCAAGCCAAACGGGGACAAGTGCCGGGTCTGCGGCGGAGACCTCAAGACCCGCAGCGATGACCAGGACGAGGAAGCCATCGATCAACGCCACAACATCTATTACGATGAGAAGACCGGGACGATGGCGGCCATTTTCTTCTACAAGAAGCTGTCGGCCGAGCGCGGCGGCAAACCACGGATCGTCGAACTGGACGGGCGCCCCGGGGTGAAGGAGGTCTCGGCGGATCTCCTGGCGCAGCTCGGCAAGTAAACGCACTCCCTTCCGGAAATGGTCTTTTTTGCCAATCCCGGCGTCCATCTGCATGTTTGCTTGAGCGGCGGCCAGTAGATCGCCTCCGTGCATACGCTTAGTTTTCTTTATATTGGCAAAAAATCCTCATTTCCGGATTCGAGACCGGGTGGGACTGAAGGATCATTCAACGGATAGGGGCAAGTGCCTTTTCTTCCGCAGATGGTCTTTTTTGGTCATCCCGGCGTCCATCTGCATGTGGGTTTGAAGCGCCCCGGTCCAGGGTGATCAGGGCGCTTTGCGCTGAGGGCGGTCTATGAAGGGGGACATATCGGCGGAGCGTGCCGCCTTTCTGATGAGGGATTTCGAGCGCGGCTTCATCGAATACTGCCATCTGAAGGCGCGTGAGGCCTCGGCCGGAAGGTTCTGCTCGGAGGTGGAGATCGCGCCCTGCCACCGGCAGCAGGACGGATTCATCCATGCGGGCCTCATGGCCACCATGGCTGATCATACAGCCGGCTATGCGGCCTTTACGATCGTACCGCCCGAATTTCAGATCCTCAGCATCGAGTTCAAGATCAATTTTCTGAGGCCTGCTTACGGTGACCGCCTGACCTGCCGTTCAAAGGTGCTTCGCGGGGGCAGGCAGGTCATCATCGCCGAATCGGAGGTCTACGACCGCGCCGAGGGAGTGGAGCGACTGGCGGCCAAGGCGATGGTGACCCTCATGGCTGTGCATCGGGATAAGCTGACGTCAAAGCGCTGAGGCGATTTCTTCCGCCAGCCTGTCGGCCGCTTCGGCCGGATCCGCCGCATCGCGGATGGGGCGCCCCACCACAAGGTAATCCGCTCCAAGTCGAACGGCCTCGGAGGCCGTGACGATCCGCTTTTGATCGTCGCCGGGCACGATCGACCAGGCAGGCCGGATCCCCGGTGTTACGGCGATGAAACCGGGGCCGAAGGCAGACTTGATCGCACGCACTTCCTGTCCGGAGCAGACCACCCCATGACAGCCGGCCTCTTTGGCCGCCCTGGCGCGCATGAGCACGAGGGCCGGGATGTCTGCTGCAAGCCTGGGATCGCAGCCGAAGCGGATGAGTTTGTCCGAATGGAGGCTGGTCAGAACGGTCACGGCCAGGATGCGGGTCGAGCCCATGATATCGTCGGGGATCTCCTCGAGGATGGGGTCCATGGCCTCGGCGTGGATGGTCACGAAACGCGGCTGATAGCGGGCGGCGGCCGAGAGTGCCCGCTTGACCGTCGCAGGGATGTCGTTCAGCTTGAGGTCCAGGAAGATGCCGGCCCCGCCGCGGCTCCGGATGGCTTCCAGGACTTTCGGGCCTTCGGCGATGAAAAGCTCCAGGCCCACCTTGAAAAGGCCAACGTGGCCGCGAAGCCGGTCGACCATGGCGAGGGCCTGTTTGTAATCGGGGAGGTCCAGGGGAAAAATGATGTAGTCCTTGGGCGTTTTCATGAGGTGCCTCTTTCCGGGTGATGCAAAAAGATACGGCGCCGGACCGGCGCGGAAAAGCCGGAACAGGCGGAAAAAATAATGGACATCGGTTTAAAAAGCAAGTATGTTATACGATCGATGTGGGCCACCGTAGCTCAGTTGGTAGAGCACCTCACTCGTAATGAGGATGTCTGCGGTTCGATTCCGCACGGTGGCTCCAGTTTTTCAAATTCCTTCAGACTGCGCCGGTCTTCCGCCTTCACGAAACCGTTATGATGGCGTCTGAACCCTTCTGATCTGTCTGCGCCGGCTTCCTCGGCCCCCTCATCGTAAAACTGCATGCCTGTGAATGTCCTGACGCCGCTCAAAGCAGATTGAAGTCTTCGACGATTATCTGCCTAGCCCGCACTCCCAGGGCTGAGAGTTGTTCAACGAAGGAGGCGACCATGGGGGAAGGGCCGCAGAGAAAGATGTTTTTATCCTGCAGACCCCCCTTGACCCGCTCACGGACATAAGCGGCCGTAATCCTGCCCTGCTCTGACGTGATGTAGCATTCGTAGTGGTGCCCGCGCTCTTCGAAGGCCTTGAATCCGTGGAAACGGCTTATGGCGACCTCCTGCCGGATGTCTTCATCGAAGCTCGCGTCACCCCTCGTTCGGCAGATGTAGAACAGGGAAACGACGGGGCTCCTCCATGTCCTGATCAGTTCCGGGTGCATCCGCCTCAGCTGTTCGGGCGCCTCCCGGGGATCGAGCCGCTCTTCTGAGTGGAGCGCCACATGCCACATCCCGAGAAACGGTGTGATGCCGATGCCGCCGGCGATGAAGACGCAGTCCCCTACACCCGATAGGAACCGGTCGCTGAAGTGCCCGTAGGGGCCGTAAAGAAGGACAGGATCCCCGCGCTCGAGCCGGTCGAGGGAGCGTGTGTGGTCCCCCGACTGTTTGATGCCGAGTTTGATCCGGTTGCGGGGATTGTAGCCGGAGGCGATTGAGTAGGGATGCGGCTCCGGGGTGATGCCTTCCTTGCGCACGACGAGATAGACGAACTGGCTGGGCTTGAACTCCATTTTCTCCTGGACCGGACGGAGGGTCGCCTGGATCACGTCCCCATGTTTTGCGATTTCAGAGACGGTGTAGTCGAACCGGGGTCCATAGAACCGATAAAAAAAACGGGTGTAGACAAAGCTTGCCAGGGCGAGCGCAAGAAAACCATAGACCCAGATCCTGAGGAGGGGATAGGTGGTGACGTCGCGGTTGACGATCAGCACATGAGCCGCAGCCAGGATCAAAACCCCTCCGAACCACTCATGGGTCATCTTCCAGAGGTGATAGGGGATCTTCAGCCACAAGGTGAGGCTCATCAGACCCGCCATCATGAGAAAGGTGGCGACCCCGACGTTGTGCCCCCACAGATAACGGTCCCCCAAGGGCTCGAGAAATCCCAGTTCCTGCAGAAAAACGAGGAAATCCGGAAAATTGTGGGCCGAGAGGAAGATCGGGTGCAGGACGATCAGAAAAAAGGCCCAGCGTCCGATCCGTTTGTGCACTTGGTAGACCTTGTCCAGACCTCCGAAGAAGGCTTCGATCGGGCGCAGCCGCGTCGAAAGAACGACGCACCAGCACATCAGGATGGTGGCGCCCAGGGAAGCCGCTTTTGCCGGGTATTTGAAGGGGTCGCTGAACCAGTCTTCATAATAGGCCTTGCTGCCGAGCCAGATGACGAGCGTGAGGCAGACCGTCAGGAGCG
Organism: Desulfatiglans anilini DSM 4660; assembly: GCF_000422285.1. Classification (NCBI taxonomy): domain Bacteria; kingdom Pseudomonadati; phylum Thermodesulfobacteriota; class Desulfobacteria; order Desulfatiglandales; family Desulfatiglandaceae; genus Desulfatiglans; species Desulfatiglans anilini. The sequence goes on along the minus strand of NZ_AULM01000004.1, from coordinate 106,562 downwards.
CAGGCCATGTTTTTTGATGTATGCGAGAGATGGTGAGCATCGCTGCTTGAGTCCCAATCGGAGGATTTCGTCAGGCTGAACAGGCCATCCGCAAATGCTTCCGGGCTCTCAGGGCCGGAGACGCCTACAAGGACAAGGCTCGATAACAGCCCCTGAATGTCTGTTTTGCATCGACCGGGCGGATTTGGCCCGTCGGGGCGGTTGCCAGGGTGCTTCGCCGGCCCGCTTTCCGGCCAAGTCGCGAAGTCGGCCTCAAAGGGCTCCGGTCGCCTCGAGGGCACTTGGGGCCTGGAGGCTGTGTCGAACGAGCACCGCCAGGGTGTCCAAACGGAAGCGATCTTCGGGGCGGGCGATTTTTCGAGCCGCCAATAATCCTACCACAAAAATGGAGCCGGATTAAACGGTCCTCTTGTGGAAAAGCGGATGCCACCCCTTCCAGGATCTTCCGCCCCTTCCCTGCGCCCGTGTTGGACGTTGCTCCCGCGCTGCAGGACGCGCCGAAGAACGTGGGGTCGCGCGCCGGAAAAATCGTTGTCAATAAGCCCAAAAAGCGCTATAAAGCCACGTCGAATCTGGTTCTTCAGCTTGCGTCCATGCGGAGATGATTTCCCGGCACAACCCGGATCCCATCCGGAGAAGGCCTTCGGTGGCAGGAAGCTTCGTGAGTTGCAACGGGGATCGAGGGGCGGTGAGCCGAACGATTCAGCCGTTCCGGGTAGCAGGATCGTCTGGCTCTGCCGTACAGGCGGGCGGAACGGTTCAGATCCCGTGAAGGGCCTTCTTGGAGGGTGACACGTTCATATCGTCGGCGGTGAGCAGGCGGCCAAAGGTGTACAACGGAGGTTCGCGAGGCCTTGCCGGCAGGGGAGGGCATTACCATGGAAGAGAATATCCAGGATTATTTTGTGTGTGACAGCTGTGCCGGAAAGGATTTCAAGCTCGTGTACAACTTCTCGCTCCGGTTCCACGGCGTCAATTTTTCCGATGAGCTGATCTATGACAAGCTGATCGAAGAGATCTATCAGTGCACGCGCTGCCAGAAGACCTTTACGAAAGCGGAGATCGAGGAGGGGTTGGTCAGGATCAAGAAGGCCCACAGAAGTGGCTGAAAGGGAGGATCAAAAACTGATTTCGTAGTCTTCGAGATGAAACCCCTCTTTGGGGATGATGACGATCCTCTGGTTGATCCTCCTTTCCAGATCCATGATGGATTCCTGTTCCTCTTCCCTGAGCACGTTGGCGATATCGGGGTGCACCAGCACCTGTACAGGACCCTCCTCGTTCAGGGCCCTGCAGTCCCGTTCGAGGTCGCGGAAGATCTCGTAGCAGATCGTTGTCCTCGATTTCAGCGTGCCTCGGCCGTCGCAGTAAAAACAGGGCTCGGTCAGGAGGCGGTTGAGGTTGGCACGCGTGCGCTTGCGGGTCATCTCGATCAGCCCGAGCTCCGAGATCTGGAGGATGTTGGATTTCGCCCTGTCCTTGGACAAGGCCTCTTTCAGGGCGAGGAAAACCCTTTCGCGGCTGCTCGCTTTTTCCATGTCGATGAAGTCGATGACGATCAAACCCCCGATGTTCCTAAAGCGGAGCTGGTAAGCGATTTCTTTGACGGCCTCCAGGTTGGTCTTCAGGATCGTCTCCTCGAGATTGCGTTTCCCCACGTAACTGCCTGTGTTGACGTCGATGGCCGTCAAGGCCTCGGTCATCTCGATGACGATGTAGCCGCCTGATTTCAACCAGATCTTTTTCTCCAGGGCGCGCGAGATCTCCATCTCTATCCCGAAGGCATCGAAAATCGGATCGGTGCCCTCATAGAGTTCGACGGAATACTTCAGCCGGGGGGCGAACGTTTCGATGAACTCCATGACGCCTTCGAACTCCGGACGTGAATCGATGACAAGGCGGTCGACTTCACGGGTGAACAGGTCCCGCACGGAACGAAGCGAGATCGACAGGTCTTTGTAGAGCTGCCTGGGTCCGGACCCCTTTTCCGCCTTGGCCTGGATGTTCGACCAGAGTTTGAGGAGAAAATCCATTTCAGCCTTGAGCTTTTCCTTGCCGGCGCCTTCGCTGACTGTCCGCACAATGAAGCCGTAATCCGCGGGGCGGATCTCGTTGATGATCTCTTTGAGGCGCGCCTTTTCCTCCTTGTCCTCGATGCGGCGCGATACGCCGATGTGGTTGACCATAGGCATCAGGACCAGATGCCTTCCAGGGATGGATATATGGGAGGTCAGGCGCGCGCCTTTGTTGCCCAGAGGCTCTTTGGAAACCTGGACGATGATATCCTGGTTCTCATGGAGCAGGTCTTCGATCTGGTAAACAGGGCGGAAAGGGGGATGCATGGTGGAGAGGGGCTGGTCGCTTGCTTCTTCGCCGTCCTCTTCGTGGTTTTCCTGGGGGCACTGGAGCATCAGCTTCTCCATGTCGGAGAAGTCCTTGTGGACGTCGGCGACATAAAGAAAGGCGGTCCGTTCGAGGCCGATGTCCACAAAGGCGGCCTGCATGCCTGGCAGGACGCGGACGACCCGCCCGCGATAGATGTTCCCCATCAGCTCCTGCCCGGTTCTTCGCTCGATATGCAGTTCGACGACGACGCCGTTCTCGACGAGGGCCACGCGTATTTCGTGAGGACGGGCATTGATGATCAGTTCATTGGCCATAGGATCCGTTTTCCAGAGGTTGCCGGTAAGAAGGTTTACATCAAAACCTGCTCGATTTTCTGAATGTGGAGGTGCGCGGATTCCGAATCGGTCAGACCGAAGACGGACTGGATGACTTCCACGGGACGTATCTGCGGTCCCTCCGGGTGGAGGATCACGAGTTCCAGTTGGTTGAGGTTGGAAAACTCGAGCGTTGTGATCAGAGGGCGGATGTCCAGGACATGTTCGCCTTTTTTTGTTTTTTTGACAACCTCGAAATGCCGACGGGCCGAGAAATCATCCAGCCGGCTTCTGCGCAGTTCGAGCTCTTCGAAGGAAATCCGGTACCGGCTGCTTTTGACCCTGGGGATCGGCGAGGCCTTGTCGAGTTTCCGTATCCCTTTGATCGTGATCCCGTCTGGAAGCCTCTGGTTGAGTTCGGTCGTAACCTGGTCGATGGAGAGCCACCCGTCGGTTTCGATGACCATGGTCTCATCGAAACTCTCGGTTCCCAACGGGAGGGCGGTGGTAAAGGTCACCTTGGGCAGAGGGTGGAATCCCTGGGAGAACCGGAGCGGGATGTGCGCCCGTCTGAAGGCGCGCTGGAAGGCCCGTGAGAACTCCATGTGCCCGAGCAGGGCAGCTGATCCGGTCTTGCTGTAGGTGATGAGGTACCTTGCAGGCGCGGTCCTGGCGGGTGAGGCATGGGCGGAGGGGACGGGGGGCGGCGACCAGGGCTTGGCGAAGACCGGATCGACGACGTCATGGTCACAGACCCCGCACTCGAGGCAACCCAGGCGGCAATCCGGGGTTGGCAGGGCCTCTGCGGCCCTGCGCCATTCCTGTTTGAGGTAGGCCTTGCTCACGCCGCTCCGGATGTGATCCCATGGCAGGATTTCGTCCAGACCCCGCTCCCTTTCGGTGTAGAGGTTCGGGTCGATCCCCGTTTCCGCGAAGGCCTCGCGCCAGATCGCCGGGTTGAAGTGTTCGGCCCAGGCGTCATAGCGGGCGCCTTTGCGCCATGCGGCCTCGATCGAGCGCGTCAGCCGGCGGTCGCCGCGCGAAAAGACCCCTTCGAGCCAGCTCATCTCGGGCTGATTCCATTTCACCTTGACCGGGCCGCGGCGCAGACTTTCCTGTATGAAATGCAGACGCCTGCGACCTTCATCGAGCGGGATCTGTGCACACCACATGAACGGCGTGTGCGCCTTGGGGACAAAGGTCGAAACGCTCAGGTTCAGACGGTTCCGCCTGCTTTGCTTTCCGCCGATGGCGGCGATCTCACGCGCGAGTTTCACCGTATCCTCGAGATCACTGTCGGTTTCGAACGGAAGCCCGATCATGCAGTAGAGTTTGATCAGGTTCCAGTCCGCCCGATAGACGAGATGCGCCGTCCGCAGAATGTCTTCATCCGTCAGGCCCTTGTTGATGATCCGGCGCAGCCGTTCGTTGCCCGCCTCGATCGCGAGGGTGAAGCCGGTCTTTCGTACCCGCTTGATCTGCTCCATGAACAAGGGGCTCAAGCTGTCTATCCGCAGGGACGGCAGACTGACGGAAATCCTGTCCTTCTCGCGCTGGTCCATGAGGTGGATGAGCAGCGGCTCGATGCAGCTGTAATCACCGGTGCTGAGGGAAAGGAGCGAGAGGTCGTCGTAGCCTGTCAGGCTCAGAGCCTTTTCCGCGATGCGGGAGATGGTTGCCGGTTGCCTCTCGCGCACCGGGCGGTAAATCATGCCGGCCTGGCAAAAGCGGCAGCCTCGTGTGCACCCGCGGGCGATTTCTATGGCGAGACGGTCATGAACAAGCTCGGTAAAAGGGACCGGCTGCTCTTCCGGATAGGGTATCGCTTCGATGTCGGGCACGATCGCTTTTTGCACGAACGCCTTCCCGGCTTGCAGCGGCTCGATCGCCTCGAGATTTCCTTCAGGGCCGTAATGCGGCTCGAAATGGGCCGGGACGTAAACCCCCTCGAAGGCGCTGAGGCGGCGCAAGAGTTCTTCCTTCGATTCGGATCCCGACCGCTTCCAGTCGCGGATCGCATCGCAGATGGCGGGGGTGACGGTTTCACCGTCGCCGATGACGATGAGGTCGAAAAACGCTGCAATCGGCTCGGGGTTGAAACAGGCGGGCCCTCCGGCGATGACCAGGGGGGCGGGTGCCTTGCGCTCCGCCGCCCTGAAGGGGATGCCGGCCAGATCGAGCATGTTCAGAATATTGGTAAAGCAGAGTTCGTGCTGAACGCTGAAGCCGACCACATCGCAGGTGTGGAGAGGCCGCCGGGATTCGAGCGTCGCAAGGGGGGTCGCCTCCTGCCGTAGACGCCGTTCCATGTCCGGCCAGGGGGAAAAGACCCGCTCCGCAGCGAGCCATGGCAGCCGATTCAGGATGTCATAGAGAATCTTCAGACCGAGGTGGGACATGCCCACTTCGTATACGTCTGGAAAGGCCAGCGCGACGCAGACCTCGATCTCTTCGGGGGGGTTGCGGACGATATTGACTTCGTGGCCGATATAACGGCTGGGCCGGCTGACAGTCAGCAGGCGCCGGATTTCAGGTTCGGACAGCATAAGGCCCTTTCTTTGAGTTTTGGGGAGCAGGTGCAGTGTCTTGAATGGTGAGGGTCATATCAGGATTTATCCTATGAAGGCTGCCATCCTGAATATCGGCAGATACATTGCAATGACAAGTCCACCGACGGCGCCTCCGAGGAAGACGATCATCATCGGCTCGAGCGCAGCGGTCAGGGCGGCTACGGCGGCATCCACCTCCTCGTCGTAAAAGGAGGCGATCTTTTCGAGCATAGTGTCCAGGGCGCCTGTCGCTTCGCCGACGGCGACCATTTGAACCACCATCCCGGGGAAAAGACCGCTTTCCAACAGAGGCTCCGAGATGCTCCTCCCCTCGATAACCCCTGTGCGCACGTCGCTGATGGCCTCTTCCAGGATGACGTTGTCCGAGGTCCTTGCTGCGATATCGAGTGCATCGAGGATCGGAATCCCGCTCGAAATCATCGTGCCGAGGGTCCGGGACAGCCGGGCGATGGCGACCTTGCGCAGCAACAGCCCGATGACAGGGAGTTTGAGGGCCAGTGCATCCATTACCGTCCGTCCGTGACGGGTCTTCCGATAACGGCTGAAGACCGCGATGAGAAGCACGATGCCGGTCAGGATATGCCCTGCGTTGTCTCTGGTGAAGCGGCTCAGGTCGACGACGAACTGCGTGGGCGCGGGGAGACCGGCTCCCATTCCTGCGAAAAGGTCTTCGAAGACCGGTATGACGAATGCCAGAATAACGGCGATGACCATGACCGCCACAGCGGCGACCACGGCCGGATAGACCATGGCTCCCCGAATGGTGGAGCGGAGCTTTTCAGCCTTCTCGACGTAGGCGGCAAGGCGCTGGAGGATGGTATCCAGGACGCCCCCCGTTTCCCCCGCGGCTATGAGGTTGACATAGAGGCTGTTGAAGATCCTGGGGTGCTTTTTGAACGCCTCGGCAAGGCTCAGGCCGCCTCCGACATCGTTGCCGATCTGTTTGAGGATGCCCTTGAGGGTTTTATGGCTTGTCTGTTCGGTCAGAAGCGCGAGGCTCTGCGCCAGGGGAAGGCCGGAATCGAGCAGCGTGGAAAACTGCCGTGTGAAAATCACGAGATCCTTGGCTTTTACCTTCGGCTGCAGGAACGATAGGTTTTCAAATAAATCCTTGGGTTTAGGTTTGATCTTGACAGGGGTCAGGTTGCGCCTTTTCAGCTGCCGCCGGGCGATCTTTTCATCCACCGCCTCGATTTCTCCCCGGATCGTTTTTCCCCTGCTCGTTTCAGCCACCCATCGGAATGCCGGCATGCCACCCTCATTTCTGGCCGGCTGTATCCCCGCCGGCTGTCGCACGTTGGATCGAAAAGTTCTTTTCTGAGAGGAAACTAGAAAAAGTAAAGGCCTGTGTCAAGCGGTCTGTCGCAGGGGGTTGCTCCACCAGTGCCCGCTGTCATCCCGAGGCCGGCGCGATGATCGTCAGGGAGGGGCACGGGAGCCATCCGCCGCCCTCCCGGGCGCGGCGCGGCAGCGACATTGTACTTGACAAGGGGTGTCTGTTCGATGTTATATGACGGCTTTATGAAATGGATCAAAAGATTGAAATCTTATGTGCTTTGAGTTGCATCGTTGGTCGCGGCCGCCCCTGCACGGCAGAAGGGTGCCACATGAGGCGGGTGGTACGCGGGAGGTATGTTTCTGTTGAATTGGACAGAGATGAGTCAATCATGTTTAACGAGGAGGTAGATTGAAATGAGTGAAGTAGCTGCTCCCATGGGCGGAAATGTCTGGGAAGTCAAAGTCAAACCCGGCGACGCGGTGAATGAAGGCGATGAGGTCGTGATCATCGAGGCGATGAAGATGGAGCTTCCAGTGGTCGCGGAGTCGAGCGGGACCGTGAAGGAGGTTAAGTGCAAGAAAGGCGACGCAGTCGAGGCCGGTACCGTTCTGGTGGTCATCGAATAGCCACGCTTAGATCTGCATATGCCTTGAACCATTGACAAAAGACGAGCGTTGCCCGTCCAGAGGGCCGTAAATAAGACTTGATGCTGTGATCGAGATTCATTGGGGCGACTGATGGAGATAGCAGACAAAATCAAGGAGCTCGAGCGACGGAACTCTGAGGCCGAGTTGGGCGGCGGGCTGAAGCGCATCGAAGAACAGCACGCAAGGGGGAAAATGACCGCGAGGGAGCGCATTGCGTATCTCCTTGACGCGGGCTCCTTCCAGGAATTGGATAAATTTGTTGTCCATCGCTGCCACGATTTCGGTATGGACAAGAAAAAGATCCCCGGTGACGGCGTGGTGACAGGCTTCGGCAGGATTGGCGGCAGACTCGTCTTTGTCTTTTCGCAGGATTTTACGGTCTTCGGAGGGTCGTTGAGCGGACCTTTCGGGGAAAAGGTCTGTAAGATCATGGACCTTGCCCTGAAAAACGGCGCTCCGGTCATCGGACTGAACGATTCGGGCGGTGCGCGCATCCAGGAAGGGGTCGTCAGCCTGGGCAGCTACGGGGAAATCTTCAAGCGCAACGTCTGGGCCTCTGGGGTGATACCGCAGATATCCGTCATCATGGGGCCCTGCGCCGGGGGGGCTGTTTATTCGCCGGCGTTGACCGATTTCGTCGTCATGGTCAAGAAGACCAGCAATATGTTCATTACCGGGCCCCAGGTGATCAAGGCCGTGACATCCGAAGAGGTGACGCCGGAAGAGTTGGGTGGAGCCATGACCCACAACACCCGGAGCGGCGTCGCCCATTTTGCGGAAGACTCCGACCAGGCCGCCCTTGACCGTGTCAAGGCCCTGCTCTCCTACCTGCCTCAGAATTGCCGCGAACGCCCCCCTGCGGTGCTGTGCCATGACGATCCGCAGCGGTCGGACAAGACCTTGAACACCGTTGTGCCGACCAACCCGAGGGTCCCCTACGATATGAACAAGATCATCGTCAACGTGCTCGATGATCATGAGTTCATGGAGGTGCAGCAGCACTACGCCCGCAACATGGTGGTCGGATTCGGGCGTCTGAACGGGGAGGTCGTCGGGGTGGTGGCCAATCAGCCGATGTTTCTCGCAGGCTGCCTGGATATCGATGCGTCCATGAAGTGCGCGCGTTTTGTGAGAACCTGCGACGCTTTCAACATCCCGCTCCTGACCTTTGTGGACGTACCGGGTTTCCTGCCGGGTACAGCCCAGGAATACGGCGGCATCATCAAGCACGGCGCCAAGATCATCTATGCCTACTGCGAGGCGACGGTCCCGAAGATCACCGTGGTTACGCGGAAGGCTTACGGTGGTGCTTATGACGTCATGTCGAGCAAGCACCATGGCGGGGACATGAATTTCGCCTACCCCACCGCGGAAATCGCTGTCATGGGCCCGGAAGGGGCCGTCAACATCATCTTCAGAAAAGAGATCGCCGAATCCGACGACCCCGAATCCACCCGGGCACGCCTCGTAGACGCTTACCGCAACAATTTCGCGAGCCCTTTCAAGGCTGCGGAACTCGGCTACATCGATCAGATCATCTTTCCCGAAAACACCCGTCCCCGTCTCATTCAGGCGCTCGAAATGCTTCGGACCAAGAGGGAGCAACACCCCGAGCGCCGTCACGGGAACGTCCCGCTCTAGCCGCGCTGAGAGATACGACTTTTCCATCCGGAAACGGTCTTTGCTGCCGAACTCGGCGTCAGCCTGCACGGTTGCCCGTGGGCGGCCCCACAGATAGCCGCCGCGGAATTGATTTCCTCGATACGGGTGAAACGATGAGCCGTCCCTCAGGGGTGGAGCTGAGCGCCCGCAGGGTGTGGAGAAAGCGGCCCCCGCGCCGTTCCTTGCATCGCCGGACCCTGGATGGACGACAGCCCACACAATGCGTGCACTGCCCGCCTTGATTTGGAAACAGACGTCGGTCCGAAAAGAACAAGCCCTGCTCAGGAAGGAAACCGGAGGCAGGGCTCGGGGTTTAACGGCCGGGCGTTTATGCGTCAGGCGGATGCCTTTTTGCCCTCCGATTTCTTGACCGCACTCGAGATGATCCGCCCGGAGATGTTCATGGCGACGAAAAGTACGAGCAGCACGACGAAGACCGCCACGAACCGCAGAATCAGCGTTCCGGTGATCCAGGTCCAGTTGTCCTTCATGATGACCACCGTTGTTCCCTGAGGGCCGGGGTTCTTGTCGATGGTGATCGAGTGCCAGCGGAGCTTTCCGTCATCTTCGATATAGGTGGCCTCCGGCCAGTCCCGGAATTTGATGTCCTGTTCGTTTGCCAGGGCGTTCCGGTAAAATTCGATGATCTGGTCATGGGACATCGGGGTCCGCATTTCAAGGCGCTTCTTCGTCCTGCTGACTTCCTGCGCCTCCGGGACGACGGGGGCCCCGAGAAAGTCCACGGCGCCCGCAAGCGCGGGCAGCATCCAGCAGGTGATTAGGGCGAGAATGAGAAACCTTTTCATGTTGTGATCCTCTCCTAGAATGAATAAACGGTCAGGGGTTTATCTGACGGCGCGATTTCCGGAAGAAGCCCCGGGAGACTAGTCGAACATCGCGATAAACATGCCTGCAGCCGCGGCCGATCCGATGACCCCGGCCAGGTTGGGGCCCACCGCGTGCATGAGCAGGTGGTTGGTCTTGTCGTACCGCAGTCCTTCCATCTGCGCGACCCGGGCGGCCATGGGCACGGCCGAGACGCCGGCGGCGCCGATGATCGGGTTGATCTTCTCTTTCAGGAAAAGATTCATGATCTTGACCGTTATGACACCGCCGATGGTGCACACCGCGAAGTCGACCAGACCCAGGCCGAAGATGAAGAGCGGCTTCCAGCTGAGGAACTTGTCTGCGTGCATGGTCGCGCCGACCGAGATTCCCAGAAAGATGGTGACGATGTTCATGAGCGCCCCTTGGGCGGTTTCCGTCAACCGGGCGACGACGCCGCATTCCTTCATGAGGTTCCCGAGCATAAACATTCCCATGAGGGGCATGACCGAGGGGACGAGCAGAGCGATGATGCCGCAGGTCACCAACGGGAACAGCATTTTCTCCTGTTTGGAGACCGCCCGCAGTTGTCGCATGCGGATCCGGCGCTCCTTCGCGTTGGTCATGAGACGCACAAGCGGGGGTTGAATCAAAGGAACCATGGCCATGTAAGAATAAGCGGCAAGGGCGTTGGCGCCCAGGAGCTGCGGGGCCAGATGCTGTGTGAGGTAAATGGTGGTCGGACCGTCGGCGCCGCCGATGATGCCGACCGAGGCGGCTTCCTTCAAGGTAAAGCCTGCGAGCACGGTTCCCGTAAAGGTGATGAAGACCCCGAGCTGCGCCCCGGCCCCTATGAGGAGAACTTTAGGGTTTGCTATCAGGGGGCCGAAATCGGTCATGGCGCCGAGCCCGAGGAAGATCACGCAGGGGATGATCTCCCATTCGAGGCCGTAGTGGTAAAAGGCCTGGAGCAGTTCGGGGGCCCCGTCCACCTTGTGCCCCATGAGAGGAACGAGCGGGAAGTTGACGAGGAAGATGCCGAAGCCGATAGGGAGCAGGAGCAGCGGCTCATATTTCTTGGCAATCGCGAGCCAGACGAACAGGAGTCCGATGGCCCACATGATGACGATGTTCCATTGGAAGTTGAAGACGCCGGTGGTATACAGGATACCTCTTAGCATGTCCATGATTTCGTTGACTGACATGAGTGGGACCTCTCCTTGCTAATGTCTGTTAAAGGTTGAATAGTATGGGCGAACAAAAACGACGGCTGGTTTTCCCCTAGCCGCGCCACTTGTGAGGAAAAAGCCGCTCCTTCGCCCCAAAGGGATAAAAAGTTTCTGAACGGATTTTCATCCAGAAACAGCTCAGACCAGCCGGCAGGCTCCGGGCCAAAGAAATCGTCTATGTGTAAATACAAGTAATGTCGGCATGTTGCGCCGACATTGCCCCCGAAGCGCGCTGCCGTCATTCCGATGGGTAACCGAAATGACCAGCAGATTCGATTGCCGGCTTCACCCTGCCGAAGCCGGATAGAAGCTGGCAGGCCGGACAATACGCTTTTCAGTATGGTAGATAGCTGGTTTCCAATCCAGAAATGGTCTTTTTTGCCAATCTCGGCGTCAATCTGCACGTTTGCTTGTGCGGCGACCTGCAGGTCGCCTCCGCGCAACCGCTTGATTTCCTTGATATTGGCAAAAAATCCTCATTTCTGGATTGGAAACCGGATTCTATCGGGAAATCATCTCCGAATGGATACTAGCTATAGAAAAGGCGCGATTCTTTGTCAAGGTGAAAAGAGGAAAGGGGTCAAAATTTGTTTGACAGTCGTCTTATCTTCAAAATAAAGTTAATTTTCCTGTGTTTGAGGGTAATTTGGTATCCGTTTACTGGTATCCATGCGGAAATGACCGTGCAGCACGAACCAGCTTTAAATCCGGAAAGGAGGGTCGGTTTTTGACACGCTTTGCGTGCTTAGGTCCACCCCGTCGGGGCGGGGCCTGGTTTTTGCGTGCTCTCTCGGTGTTCAGTTCCACTCCCGTGGGGTGAGTCCTGGTTTATCCACACCCTTCGGGGCGGATCTCGGTCCGGCCGATATCAAGGGAATCGAGCGGTTGCGCGGAGGCGCGCTGTAGATCTTCGCACAGGCAGACGTGAGGATCGACAACGAGGTCGACCGAAGAGACCTTTTGCAGGGCGAACCTTACCCGTGTCCGTCCGGGAGTGAGGCCTCGGACACGAAACAGTTGTCAGATCGGACAGGAGGATTCTTGCGCAAACTCGAAAGAATCTAGTGCTCGCGCGAAGGGGTGCGGGGAATGCGCCGCACAGGCAATTGCGCAGGTTGACGGCGAGATCGGGCCAAATGTCCCTTTCCGGGCGGAAGCCTGCTGGGAAGTGCACAAGAGGGGAGAAACTGCGATGACGGAGAATCGGGTACGCGAAGGCCTCGAGGAGGCCTTCGACGCATGGCACGGGCAGGTCGAGAAGATGGTTCAAAAGCACCCCGAACGAAAGGTCGTTTTCGAAAACACCTCGGGGATACCGGTCAAACGCGTTTACACACCCCTTGACGAGGATGCGGAAGACTACCTGAAAACGAGTGGATTTCCGGGCGAGTTCCCTTTCACGCGGGGTGTGCAGCCGACCATGTACCGGGGGCGTTACTGGACGATGCGGCAGTACGCCGGGTTCGCGACGGCGGAGGAATCGAATCGGCGTTACCGTTTTCTGCTCGAACAGGGGCAGACGGGGCTCTCGGTGGCCTTCGATCTGCCTACGCAGATCGGGTACGACTCGGACCACGAGATGGCGATCGGGGAGGTCGGCAAGGTCGGGGTGGCCATCGATTCCCTCGAGGACATGGAGACCCTTTTTGCGGGGATACCACTCGACCGTGTGAGCACCTCGATGACGATCAACGCGCCTGCAGCGGTGCTCCTGGCGATGTACATCGCGGTGGGGGAAAAGCAGGGGGTCGCCTCGTCCGATCTGAGAGGCACCATCCAGAACGATATCCTGAAAGAGTACTCCTCCAGGGGCACCTATATCTTTCCTCCGAAGCCCTCCATGCGGATCATCACGGACATCTTTTCCTTCTGCGCCGGGGAGGTCCCCCAATGGAACACGATCAGCATCAGCGGCTATCACATCCGTGAGGCGGGGTCCACCGCCGTCCAGGAGGTCGCCTTCACACTGGCCAACGGCATCGCCTATGTCGATGCCGCCCTCAAGGCCGGCCTGGATGTGGACACATTCGGTCCGCGGCTGTCGTTTTTCTTCAACGCCCACCTCGATTTTCTGGAGGAGGTCGCGAAGTACCGCGCGGCGCGAAGGCTTTGGGCGACCATCATGAGGGATCGCTTCAACGCCAAGAATCCCCGCTCGATGATGATCCGTTTCCACACCCAGACGGCGGGCTGCACCCTGACGGCGCAGCAGCCGAAGAACAACATCGTGCGTGTAGCCTTTCAGGCTATGGCGGCGGTCCTTGGCGGGACGCAATCCCTGCATACGAATTCCATGGACGAGGCCCTGTGCCTGCCCTCCGAGGAGGCCGTGCGCATCGCACTCCGGACGCAGCAGCTCATCGCCTACGAGACCGGCGTGGCCGATACGGCGGACCCTCTGGGAGGCTCTTATTACCTCGAATCCCTGACAGACGAGATCTATGACCGTGCTCTGGCCTACATCCAGAAGATCGACGAGATGGGGGGGGCTGTGGCAGCGGTCGAGAAGGGTTACATCCAGCGTGAGATCCAGGAGAGCGCCTACCGCTATCAGAAGGATATCGAAAAGGGCGCACGGGTTGTCGTAGGAGTGAACCGATTCCAGGTCGAGGAGCCGGAGCCGGCCAATCTTCTACGGGTAGACCCGGTCGTCCGGGACGACCAGGCAAAGCGGCTCGCCTCCCTCCGGGTGCGCCGTGAAAGGGAGCGGGTCTCCGGGGCGCTCGAGGCGCTCAGGCGTGCGGCGCAGTCGGATGCCAATGTGATGCCTCCGATCCTCGAGGCGGTCAAGGCCTATGCCACGCTCGGTGAGATCTGCGATGTGCTGCGGGGCGTCTTCGGGGAGTATGAGCCAATAACCACCATCGGTCGATAGAGGGCAGCGCGATGACATCGTCGAAGAAGATCAGGGTTCTGGCTGCAAAGCCGGGGTTGGATGGTCATGACAGGGGGATCAAGGTGGTAGCCTGTGCGTTGATGGATGCCGGGATGGAGGTCATTTATACGGGCCTTCGCCAGACCCCGGCGCAGATCGTCGAGGCGGCCGTCCAGGAGGATGTCGACGTAATCGCCCTCAGCATCCTGTCCGGGGCGCACGACTATCACTTTCCAAAGGTGATGGAACTCCTGCGGGAGAAAAAAGTCGACAACATGCTGGTCCTGGGGGGGGGCATCATCCCGAAAGAGGACGTTTCCGGGCTGAAGGCCTGCGGGATCGCCGAAATCTTCGGGCCGGGGACCTCTACCGAAGATATCGTGGCTTACATCCGCACCCACGTGAGGGAGTAGAAAACATCCCGGCCTGTCCCGGCGTACGGGAATTGAAACGACCCCCTGTGTGCGGGATGTTTCCGGGGCGTATGGGCTGCAGGAGGGGAGTTCCCATGCCGCGGTAACGGCAGCGGAAGGCGTGCCACGATGACATGGGAGGCTTTCGAGACAGGCGGTCTTCGTGGCACCCCCATGACCGAGCGCACCGTATTAAAGTGACACGAAAGCGCTTCGAGGGGAAGGGGCCTCCCCCCGAGCGATACATTCCCGCAAATTAGGCGGATCCGGCGCCGGCCCGGGTTGCCTTTCCGGGCAGGCGCCGTGTTGCACTCCGTAGGCGGCGGTTTCACCAGCGCCGGTCCGTTGCCGCTACTGATTGGTCCACTGCGGTTTGCGCTTCTCGAGAAAGGCATGGAGCCCTTCCTGGGCGTCGGCTGTTTTCATCAGTTCATCGAGGTAAATGGCCTCGATCCTCTGGATGGACGGTTCGAAATCATCATCCAGGCCGGCCCGAATGGCCTTTTTCGTGCTGCGCAGGACCTCGGCGCTCAGCTTCAAGTAAGGTTTGACAAAGGCGGCGGTTTCCTCCTCGAGTTTGTCGCGGGTCACGGCCTTGTTGATCAGGCCGAGCTGCAGCGCTTCATCGGCGCCGATGATTTTTCCGGAGAGAATCAGCTCCAGGGCCGCCTTGTATCCGATGATCCGCGGCATGATCTGGGCCGCGATCGGAGGGAAGACGCCGACCTGGATTTCCGGCTGTCCGATCTTGCTGTCGTCGGCGGCGATCACCAGGTCGCAGAAGACCGCCAGTTCGCAGCCGCCACCCAGGCAAGATCCGTAAACCGAGGCGACCGTGGGGATCCCCAGCCGGTCCATGCGGCGGAACATCCCGTGAAAGGCCTCGATCATGCGGGGGGCCAGATCGCCCATGTGTTCGCCTACGTCCACACCTGCCGAGAAGCACTTGCCCTTTGCCTGAAAAAGGACCAGCTTCAGGTCCTTCTGCCCGATCCAGCCGTCCAGGACCTGGTTGATCTCCTGCATCATGGCAATGTTGAGCACGTTGACCGGGGGCCGGTTGAGCGTGATGGTCCCGAGCCCGTCCTGGAAGGTCGCTTCGATATGTTCGTAACTCATGATTTGGGGCTCCCTTTTTCCTGCAAAAAAAAGCGGCAGGCAGGTCTCCGGTTGCAGACATGCCTGCCGCGGTTTCAGTAACGTCCTTCAAAAGCCCTTACTTGGCGGGCTTGCCCAGCACCTCCGCGAACATATCCAAATCCCAGTTTTTGCACTGAGCGATGTTCTGGCGGAACTTGAGGAAGTCGATGGTATCCTGGTTGGTGATCTTCTTGGTGTTGAAGGCCCCGAAGCCGAGGAAGGCCTCGCCGCCCATGTTGGCGGCCAGCCAGTGCCTGTGGGCGTTCTTCATCGTATCCCAGAAGAACTTCTTCTTCTGGCGGACACTGTCGATCGATTCGATCAGGCATCCGGGGAAGAGATTGGCGAAGGTCCAGGTAATCCGGTCCACTTCCTTGTCGAGCAGCTCGAAGTCGGCATTGGGCTGATGCTCTTTGACGAAGGCGCGGGCCTCTTTCGCCGCGTCGCCGGTCTTGTACTCGCCGTAGACGATCTCGCCATCCTTGACGTAGTCTTCCGTGACGATCATGGGGTTGCGCACCCATTTCCCGTCTACCTTCAACACGGGGACGACCTTGCTGATCAGGTTCTTGGCCTTCATCTTGTAGGCGGACCACATCTCGCAGGAGATGCAGTTCCACATGGCGTCCTCGATGCTCAGGTACCAGGGCAGGAAGTCCGAGGCGCCGCCGACCGGGGCGGAGCCGTGCTTCGGACCGGCCTGGCCGAAGATGGCGAGGTCGGAGGACACCGCCAGGTCGCAGGCCATCCCGATCTCCTGGCCGCCGGCGACCCGCATCCCGTTGACGCGGCAGATGACCGGCTTTTTGCAGGCGAGGATGGAGTCGACCATGTGGTTGAAAAGCTCCATGTACTGGCCGTACTCATCCGAGCGGAGGCTGTAATACTCGCTGTATTCCTTGGTGTTGCCGCCGGTGCAGAAGGCAAAGGGGCCGGTGCCGGTGAAAACCGCAGCCACCACGCTTCTGTCGAGGGAGGCGTTCTCGAAACCGGCGATGACGCCCTTGACCATTTCGGTCGTGTAAGAGTTGTACTGCTTCGGGTTGTTGAGGCGGATCCAGGCGACATAGAGGCCGTCCACCACGTTCCCCTTGGGATCCTTCAAAGGCCGCTTCTCATAGACCGTGCAGGGGGCTTCCGTGCCCCAGTGCACGTCCGTGTGCAGCATGTGATCCTTCATTCCATCTTCTCTTGGAAACCATTCCAAACCCTTCAAAGCCATTGTTTTCCTCTCCTTCTTTCTCTAAAATTTAAAATGGTTTGCGCTTGTTCCACCCTGGTCCGGGCTACGCTTCCCCCCTTCAGGCATCAGAAGTCGGGGGTCAGGACGATCCGTTTCATGGGTGGCACCTTGTGTGCTTCGGCAAAGGTTTCAGCGATGGTGCTCATGGGGCGGACCTCCACGAACTCCTCGAGATTGATCTTTCCAGTCAGGACCATGTCCAGCACGGCGGGGTAGTATTCGGGGAGGCAGCCCCAGGTCCCGATGATCTCGGCGTCGAAGGCCATGAGGCGCCCGATCGCGTATTCCGTCTTGGCCAGGCCGAACCCGACGACGATAAGCTTGCCGGTGAAGCCGAGCAGGGTTAGCGCGATTTCCTGGCCGCCTTTGGCGCCCGTCACCTCGAAGATCTTCCAGCCGGTGTTGGGAAGACCGTTTTGTTTGCACAGCCCGCGGAATTCCTTCGAGACGGCCTTGGCATCCTTGCCGGTGGAGTTGATGATGAAATCGGCCCCGAACTTGAGCGAGCGTTCGAGCTTTTCCTGGTTCCGGGCGATTCCGATGACCGTGCGGGCCCCGAGGGCCTTGGCGACCTGACCCATGTACTGGCCTACACCGCCGGTGATGCCGACGACGATGACATTGTCACCGGGTTCGAGTTCGGCGCGCTTGGCGGCCTGATAGGGGGTCGTCGCAGCATCCGCCACGACCGCCAGATGGGAGAGCTCGAACTTGCCGCGATTCTTGATTTCACACAGGTCGATGCTCGGGACGGGAATGTGGCTCGAAAAGCCGCCATAGATTCCGAGGCTGTTGCCGGGCATCTTCTGATCCATGCAGCGGTTTCCGCGCCGGGTCTTGCAGAGGATGCACTTACGGCAAGGCATGACCGCCGGGATGATGACCTCTTTGCCGATCCACTGCTCATCGCCGGCGACCACCGTGCCCGAGATCTCATGTCCCAGGGTCAGAGGGGGGGTGACCACGGTGGGGACGCCGTCATAGAAATAACCGAGGTCTGTGTGGCAGACGCCGCAGCCGGCCACTTCGACCAGGACCTCTCCGGGCTGCAGCTCGGGAACGGGGATTTCGGTTTTCTGTAATTTGCCGGGAGTGGTTTCTTTGGTCTCCCTGTTGAAGACGGTCGGTTGCACCATTTGCCAGGTCTGAATCTTGTCGGGTACTCCAGCCATTTTTCTCCTCCTTTATTGATGATCACATCTTCGATGATCACAACGGTTGTGCATGTTGACGAAGCGGATCGTATGGGGCGTCAGGGCCAGGCAACGCCGGTCCCTAGATCATCCCATAGCCCCCATCTACACATAGAAGCTGACCCGTGATGTAATTGGCGTCATCCGAAGCCAGAAAGACAAAGGCGGGTGCGATATCTTCTGCTTCCGCGAAACGCTTGAGCAGGATGCGGTTCATGTAGATCTCTTTGAGCTTGTCATCGGTTCTGATTTTTTCCGTCATGTCGGTCGCGACGATGCCCAGGGAGATGACATTGGCGCAGATATTGTAGCGCGCCAGTTCACGCGCCATGGATTTCGTCATGCTGAGAAGTCCACCCTTGGCGGCACTGTAATTGATCTGCCCGACGGTGCCGACCAGGCCGGCCACGGAGGTTACGTTGATGATCTTCCCGCTGTTCTGATCTTTCATGCGGCGGGCAGCGGCCTGGCCGCAAAGGAAGGCACCCTTGAGGTGGATGTCGACGACCTGATCCCATTCCTCCTCGGTCATCTTCAGCATCATGGCCGGACGGGTGAATCCGGCGTTGTTGACCAGGGCGTCGATGCGCCCGAACGCATCGACGCCGCTCGCGATCAAGCGTTCGGCGTCGGCCTTGGACGCGACATCCGCCTTGACGGCGATGGCATCGCTGCCCATGGCCTTGATGGCATCCACCACCTCGTTGGCGGCTTTCTCGTTCGAGGTGTAATTGACCACCACCTTGGCTCCCTCTTTGGCGAAACCCAGTGCGACGGCCTTCCCGACGCCCCGGCTGCTTCCAGTGACTACGGCGACTTTGTCTTTCAATTTCATAGATGGCACCTTTCGGAGAATAATGGTCTTTGCCACGGAATCCGCGAAAAAAATAACTATATTATAGCCATAATATAGTTATTGTCGAACTCTAAAAAAAAATGGGATGAGTGTCAAGGAAAAACCTATGCTTGCGAAGGAGGGGAGGGGGAGTTCTTGGAAAGGGCGGACCACGGACGGTGCTTTTCGAAGTGGGAGCGGGTTTGCCGCCGGCACGGCGCAGGGCGCCGTGATCTCCAGCTGAAACCGAAGGCCGCGCTGCAGAGGTTTCAGACGGCCCGATCGTGTAAAAAAGCATTGAAATCAGCTTGATAAATAGATGCGTCTGTGGTATGAAACTCCCCAGTTGCTCAAACCCTTTCTCCTTGTTTGGGGATCTTTATTCGTCGTGAGGAGGTTGGATGGAAGCCATGCTTTCCCGCCATCGGATCCATGAATCGGCTGAAAGCGGAGCGGAGTCGCGGTCGGCTGCATCGCGTGCCTCCTGGGCAGTGCTTCTGGCTGTCGTTTGCCTGTTCTCGGCCTGCGCCACCCGCCCCGACACGGTCAAGCCGCCGGGAGATGCGGGTCCGCCGTCGTCTGTGACCCTGTTGCCCCCTTCACAGCGCCCCTACACGATCAACGGCGAGACCTATTACCCTTTGCCGAGCGCGTCCGGATATATGGAGACCGGCAAGGCCTCCTGGTACGGGCATCCATTTCATGGTAGACGGACATCGAGTGGGGAAACCTACGATATGCACAAGGTCAGCGCGGCCCATAAGGTGCTTCCCCTGGGGACGTACGTTCTGGTTGAAAATCTGGCGAATGGGAAGAACATCGTCCTCAGGATCAACGACAGGGGGCCTTTTGTGAAAGGGCGGATCATCGATCTGTCCTACGCCGCTGCAAGCGCGATCGATATAGTCAGCCCTGGCGTGGCGGATGTGAGGGTTACGGCGCTGGCGAAAGAGGTGGGGCGTGATCGCTCGCGGACGGGCATCCCGAAACCCGTTCTCGAGCCAAAGGATTTCAGCCGGGGGGCCTTCACCGTTCAGGCGGGCGCATTCAAAGACAAAGAAAATGCTGCGCGGGTTGCCGAGCGGCTGCGGGCATGGTTCGACAAGGTGGATATCGACGTTTCGGCCCACCCGGAAGCGGGAACGCTCTACCGGGTGCGCGTTTCCCAGGCCCAGTCGCTCTTCGAAGCACAGGCGATCGAGCGCCGGCTCGAATCGCTCGGGTTCGAAGAGGCCTTCGTCACCGCTCTGTAGCGGCCTCGTTGATCCTGTTTCGAAGTACACCCGAGGTTTTGAAGACGATCACCCTGCGGGCCCGGAGCTGAAGGTCCTCCGTGGTCTGAGGGTTGCGCCCGCGCCTTTCAGACTTCTCCTTGACGACAAACTTGCCGAAGCCGCTGATAAGGAGGTCTTCACCGCTTTCCAAGGTAGTCTTGACGATCTCCAGAAGCTGTTCTACCACGGCCCGCGATTGGCTCTTGCTGAGTCCCACCTGATGATAAATGGTGTTGATGATTTTTTCTTTGGTCAAAGCCAAGACTCTTCCTCCCCCAAAAACCCTTCTTGAATGCAAGGATAATATCGAAATTATCTAGTAAGAAATATGGCTTATGTCAGATTTGCTGTCAAGTGTTTTTTAAGGCGGCGAATTTTTCCTTCAATTTTTGATGGACCAGGGGCGGGATCAGACTGCTGATATCGCCTCCCAGGCTGGCGGCTTCCTTGATGATGGTCGAACTCGTATAGAACCATTTGTAATCGGTGACCAGAAAAATGGACTGGACATTTCGATTCAACTTACGATTGATCAGCGCCAGCTGGAATTCATATTCAAAATCGGACATGGCCCGCAGGCCCCGAAGAATGACCCTGCAGTTTTTCCGTACGGCATAATCTACGAGCAGCCCCTCAAAACTGTCCACCTCGACGTTCGGATAAGCCTTCAGCGACTCCCGGATCATTGTCATCCGTTCTTCCAGAGAAAAAAGGGGCGTCTTCTGGGAGTTTCTCAAAATGGCGACGATGACCTTGTCGAAAATCTTGAGGCCCCTCTTGATGATGCTGATGTGTCCATTGGTGACGGGGTCGAAGGTGCCCGGGTAGATGGCGGATTTTTCGCTCATATCTTTTCCTCTTCGACAGTCTGATAAAACGTGAGACGGGTATCTCCGTAAATTCGAGTGTCCACAGCCCGAAGCCAATGGATCGATTCAGGCGGTGCCGTTCTGCGCGAGGTCTCGATCACCGCCAGCGCCCCCGGGCTCAAGATGCCCTTCATCGCAGCGGTTTCCAGGGTCTCGACCGAGCCTTGCAGGAGGTAAGGCGGGTCTAAAAACACCAGATCGAAGGTGACGGGCGGTTCGAGTAGATCTGCGGGCAGCCCGCAGAGGAGGTCATGCTGCAGGAACCTGCCCTGTTCCTGGAAGCGGCAGTGCGCCAGGTTCTGCAGGATAAGCTCGCGGGAGTGCTGGGAACGATCGACGAAACAGGCCTCGGCTGCGCCCCGGCTGAGGGCTTCCAGACCAAGAACCCCCGTCCCGGCGAAAAGATCCAGCACATGCAGATCATGAAGCTGTTGCCCCAGGATATTGAAGAGCGCCTCCCGGACACGGTCCGACGTCGGCCGAATGTCGCGGCCACGCGGGGAATGAAGCCGCAGCCCGGTCAGTTGTCCTCCTGTAATCCTCATTTAATGATGTGCCGCAGACGATGGGTGTCGGACTCTTCCTGCGTTTGGGTTTCATCTCCTGCGCTGGCGGAGAGGTCCTCCCCCCGCGCTTTCGTGACCTCCCTCGTCCTTCGGCGGTAGATCATGAGGAACGGCCCTGAAAGCAGGTAGAGCGTCAGGATCAGAAAAAGCATGATCTTGGGCTGGTAGACGATGACGATCAGCGTCAGGATTACGGCCACCAGAGCGCTGAACGGCCTTTGCTTTCGGAGTTCCAGGCCTTTGAAACTGGGATAGTTGATGGTGCTCACCATCAGAAAAGAGAGGATATAGACGCAAAGGATGAAAAGAAACGGAAAGGCCCGGCCGTCGAAACTGAAGACGGATGTGAAGAGAACCAGTGAGGCAACGAAGCCCGCTGCTCCGGGGATTGGAAGGCCCCGAAAATAACCTGGATCTACAGTGTTCTTCTGGACATTGAAGCGCGCGAGCCTGAGGGCGCCGCAGACCAGGTAGAGGAAGGCCGCGATCCAGCCCAGGCGCCCGAAAGGTGCAAGGGCCCACTGGTAGGCCAGGAGCCCCGGTGCGACGCCGAAGGCGACAAGATCGCAGAGAGAATCGTATTCGGAGCCGAAATGGCTGGTCGTGTGGGTGAAACGGGCGATCTTGCCATCGAGCGCGTCGAAGACGCAAGAGATCAGAATGGCTGCTGCAGCGGTTTCGAAGCGCTCCTGCATAGTAGCGATGATCGCGTAAAATCCGCTGAAAAGGCTGGCCGTGGTGAAGAGATTGGGTAAGACGTAAATCCCCTTCTTTTCCCTATGTTGCGGTCTTTTCTTGCGCCTGGTCTTCATGCGGATCCCACCGTTGCTTAGCGTTCACTTTCAGACGGCCCGTCGAGGTACCCGATCACGGTTTCGCCCGCCCTGACTTTTCGACCCGGCGCGGCGACAATCGCTGATCCGGCGGGGACAAAGACCTCGAGCCTGGATCCGAAGCGGATCAGTCCGAAACGCTCGCCTGCATTCAGAAAATCGCCCGGCTTCACCCAACAGGCGATGCGTCGGGCGATGAGTCCGGCGATCTGAACGACGACCAGTTTCCGGCCGTCCCGGGTGGCGAGGACGAGGCTGTTCTTTTCGTTTTCGTCGGAGGCCTTGTCAAGATCGGCGGAAAAGAACTTCCCCGGACTGTAAATGGTTTCGAGGATGGTGGCCGAAACAGGGATGCGGTTGACGTGCACGTTGAAGACCGTCATAAAGATGCTGACCTTTTCAGCGGGCGCCTTCAACGGGTTATCGGGCGATTCGATATGTTCGACCTTCAGGATCCTTCCATCGGCGGGGCTCAGAACGGCATGGGGCGCTGCACTCGAGATCCTTTCGGGGTCCCTGAAAAAAGAAGTGACGAAGAGGGTCAAAATGCCCAAAAGAACACTGAGCCACGTCCAGCCGAGCAGGGCGGTGAAGCCGGTCAGGCCGGCGGCGATCAGAATGAAGGGCAGACCTTCGCGTGCAATCGGCCAGCGGTTATGGATCCGTGAGGCTTCCAAAGAGGTGATGTTGCCTTTCAGCTTGCAAGGGTTGCCGGCGAAGTACTTCTAGCGAACGTAATATGTTTTCGACGGTTTTGTCAATGCCCTTCTGAATCCGGCACGCGCGGGCCCTCGGCAGGGGGTCTGATGTCCGGCGGCCTGAGGTAGAGCGGAGCGAGCGCCCACGGATCATCCGTGTCTCCGGCAAGAAACCGCTTCAGGGCCAAACGGCCGGCACCGGCGGCCCGAATCCCCCAGAGATGCGGCAGGGCCGGCGTGGCCCAACCTTCAGGATCCTTCTCGGCCAGGGGGGCCTGCCGGCGAAAATCATTCCCGATCAGAAGGACCGGATCCTCGAAGCAGGCAGGCAGGTTGTCGGCCTTTACAGCGCGGTCAGGAGCGAGCCGGACGATATCGCCGTCGCCTCCCGCCTTGAAAAGGGCCGTAAAGAACTCGCCGCGGCGGGAGTCCAGCAGGGGCATGACCGGAAGCCCGGTTGGCGGGGCCTGGGCAGCCACCGCCATCAGGCTCGGGACTCCGACGAGGGGTATTCCGAGGGCATGGGCCAACCCTTTGGTCAGCGCAAGCCCCACGCGCAGTCCTGTGAAACTGCCCGGTCCGAGGGCCACACCGAGGCATCGGACCTCTCGGAGCCCGATCTGCGCCGACTCGAGCAGAAAATTCAGGGCGGGCATCAGATGAACGAACCGGTTTTTTTCACCGGCAGCGGAATACTCTGCAACGATGGACCCATCCAGGTCCATGATCGCCATGGAAAACCGGGTGGTGGATGTGTCAACGGCCAGGAGCATGCTCGGCCGAACCTACTGCAGCAGCCTGCTGATGTCATTGTAGAACACGATGGCCATCAGCATGAGCAGGACGAAAAGGCCGGCCTTTTGAGCCATCTCTTTGGCCTTGGGGCTGATGGGCTTGCGGATGACCCACTCGACCAGGAGGATCAGGATGACGCCGCCGTCGAGGATCGGGACGGGCAGGAGGTTCAGGATGCCGAGGTTTACGCTGATCACCGCCATGAACGGGAAAAGATAGGTCCAGTTCTCCTGCGCCAGCTGCCCTGTCATCTGCCCTATGAGGATCGGTCCACCCAGCGTTTCTATGGGGACCACCCGTTCGAACAGTTTGACGATGGTCATCCAGGTCAACACAACCATTTCCCAGGTGCGCCGGGCCCCCTCCCAGACCGCCTGCAGCGGGCCGAGCGGGACGGTTTTGAAGGCGCCGGATGATACGATGCCGATCAACGCAGTACGGACCTCCTCGCCGAAGATGTTTTCAATGGTCGTCACTTCAGGGCGCACACGCACTTCGAGCATCGCTCCATCCCGTTGAAGAGTGAAGGTCATCTCATTTTCTTCATGATGCTTCACCATCTCCTGGACCTGTTCCCAGGTGTCGACGGCGATGCCGTCTACGGCCACGATCATGTCGTTTTTCTGGAAGCCGGCGGTTTCGGCCGGGGAACCTTCCCGCACCTGGCCCACCTCCGGCACCAGCACCTGCGCACCCGATACCAGAAAAGTGAGGCAGAAAATGACAAGGGCAAGCAGCAGATTGAAGACCGGACCCGCGGCCACGATGGCGATCCGCCTGCCGACCGTTTGGTTGCTGAAGGAACGGGCGGCCTCCTCGGCGCTCAGGGGCCCTTCGTCCTCCTCGTCGTCCTTTTCACCTAGCATCTTGACGTACCCGCCGAGGGGGACCGCCGAAATCAGATATTCGGTGTCTCCCCGCTTGAATCCTGTGAGTTTGGGGCCGAACCCGAGTGAGAATTTGAGGACCTTGACCCCGTAAAGCTTCGCAACGAGGAAATGCCCCAACTCGTGGAAGAATATGAGGACGCCGAGGACGACGACGAAAGGCAGCACATAATAAATGAGATAATGCATGTTCAGATCCGCGAGTCTTGAAGGTTTTGAGAACCCGGCACAGTGTCCGAGGGAAGAGGGACGCTCTCGATCATCCGCCCGGCTGTCCGGCGCGCCCAGAGGTCCGCTTCGAGGACTTGCTCGATCGTGTCGATCGGGAAGGGGTGATGAGCGTGCATGGTCCTTTCGATCACGGACGGGATGTCCAGGAAGCCGATCCTGCCGTTCAGGAAGGCCTCCACGGCGACCTCGTTGGCCCCGTTCAAAACCGCCGGCAGGCTGCCCCCCGCCCGGGCCGCCTCGATGGCCAGCCTCAGACAGGGGAAGGTCTGCATATCCGGGGCCTCGAAAGTCAGAGGGCCCGTGCGGCTCAGGTCAAGCGAAGGCAAACCTGTCGGCAGGTGGGCCGGATGGGAAAGGGCGTAAGCAATCGGGATCACCATATCCGGGATGCCCATTTGAGCGATGACCGACCCGTCCGCGTATTCCACCATGGAGTGGACGATGCTCTGGGGGTGCACCAGCACATCGATCTGCTCGATCGCCAGGTCGAAAAGCCAGAGCGCCTCGATGATTTCAAGCCCTTTGTTCATCAGCGTGGCGGAATCGATGCTTATTTTGGGCCCCATCCGCCAATTGGGGTGGTCCAGCGCCTGTGCCGGGGTGACCCGGGTCAGCGATGCGTGGGATGCGCTCCGGAAAGGCCCGCCGGAGGCGGTCAGGATGACGCGCCGGACATCCTTGCGCCGGTGTCCCTGAAGGGCCTGGAAGATCGCGCTGTGTTCACTGTCGATGGGACGGATCCATACGCCCTTTTCCCTGGCGAGTCGCATGACCAGCGGGCCGGCCATCACCATCGTTTCCTTGTTGGCCAGCGCAACGTTTTTTGCGCACCGCACCGCTTCGTAGGTGGGCATCAGCCCGGCCGCGCCCGAAATGGCCGATATGACAGTGTCGGTTTCCCCACGACGGACGACGGCCAGAAGGCCGGTCGTCCCGTGAAGCACTTCGGGTTGCAGGTGCGAAGGCAGGCGGTCGCGGAAGGCCACCGCAAGGTCTGCGTCGCGCAGCACGACGGTCCGGGGCTTGAACTCCTCAGTCTGTGCGAGGAGGAGATCGATGTTGGTCCCCGCCCCGAGGGCCTGGATGCGGTAAAGGCCAGGGTTTCTGCGTATGACGTTGAGGACGTTTACTCCGATCGAACCGGTCGACCCGAGGAGTGCGATGTTCATCATGGTGCGGTTTTCACCTCGGTCTGCACTTCTTCAGCGCATGGTGCGGGGCGAGTCTTCCGAAAGGCGCCGGACTGCTGCAGATCAACAAATATAAAGATAAGCATAAAGGATCGGAATTGCAAAAATCAAGGCGTCGATCCTGTCCAGGAGCCCACCGTGGCCGGGCAGGATCGCCCCGGAGTCCTTGATCCCATGGCTTCTCTTGAGAAGCGATTCCGCGAGGTCTCCGACCTGGCCCGCCGCGGCGAGAACCAGGATCAGGATGACAGCGGACAGATTCAAAGGGTGAATGGGGAACATCCTGATAAAGAGGATCCCGCCGATCAGGCTCCCCGCGGCTCCGCCGCTGGCTCCGGCCCAGGTCTTGCCGGGGCTGATCCGTGCATTCAGTTTGCGTTTTCCAAAGCCCTTCCCGACGTAATAGGCAGATGTGTCCCCTGCGAAGACCACCGTCAGCAGGAAAAAGATCCAGAGGTTTCCGGAAGGCCGCATGTCGATCAACATCAAGAGGACGAGCGGGACCCCTGTATAGAACGGCCCCCAACAGGTCCTCCCGATGCGCGCGGTCCAGTCGGCGGCGGGCTGCCCGGGAATCCACAAGTGGCACACCATCGGTGCCAAAGCTGTCAAAGCGGCGATGGCAGGCAAGAGAAGCACATGCCGGAAATAGACTGCCGCAAAAAAGGCGCAGACGACCCCAACGCCGGTCCAGCGGAAGATCCCGGGTAATTCGGGTTCGGTGATCCGGTAAAACTCCAGGAGGGCCACGACGGCCGCCGCGAGAAGGATGGCATAAAGAACCCATCGGGGGCCGGGGCCGATGACGAGGATCAGGGCAGGGATTCCGACAAGCGCCGTGAGCCATCTCTTTAGATGCATGCTCGGATTTCCTTTCGGCCTGTTCGGGCTCAATCCGATTCGTTGGTGCCGCCGAACCGCCGCTCCCTTCGCTGATAGTCGCGAATAGCCTTGATGTATTCTTCCTCGCTGAAATCCGGCCACAGGGTCGGTGTGATGTAGATCTCGCTGTAGGCGATCTGCCAGAGAAGAAAGTTGCTGATGCGGTATTCGCCGCTTGTCCGTATGAGAAGATCGGGATCGGGCATCTCGGGGACATAGAGATATTTCGCAAAAAGCTCTTCGCTGATGTCAGACGCCCGCAGGGCACCGGTCTCGATCCCGTGGGAAATGGCCCGCGCTGCATCGACGATCTCCTGCCTGCCGCCGTAACTCAGGGCCAGGGTCAGCACCAGGTCGTTGTTCTCCGCCGTCGCCAGGATGGTTGCTGCGAGTTCATCCCTCGTGGCTGCGGGGAGTTTGTCGGTCCGCCCGATCGTCTGAAGCCGGATGCCTTGCTGGATCATTTCCTGTCTTTCCGACTGCAGAAAACGGCGCAGGATACTCATGAGGGCCTGGACCTCGAGCTTTGGTCGGGACCAGTTCTCCTCGGAGAAGGCGTAAAGGGTCAGCCACGGGATCTCCAGCCTGCGCGTGGTTTTGACGACGGTCCGAACAGCGTCGACGCCTTTTTGATGCCCGAGGACGCGTTTCAGCCCGCGCTTCTTGGCCCAGCGCCCATTGCCATCCATGATGATCGCTATGTGGCGCGGTAAATTTTCGGTATCGTTCTGAACCATGGTATCCCGAGGGGTGCAAAAAGGACGGAAAATGATTTCCCGGTAGAATCCACTTTCCCATCCGGAAATGAGGATTTCTTTTCAACATCAAAGAAATCAAGCGCTTGTGCGGCGGCGGTCTGCGGGTCGCCGCGCAAGCAAACAGGCAGATTGGCGCCGAGATGGGCAAAAAAGACCATTTCCGGATGGAAACCGGCTAAAATTCCATGATCTCCTTTTCCTTGGCCGAGGTGACGTCATCTATGGCGCTGATGAATTCATCGGTCACCTTCTGGACCTGTTCCTGGGCCCGGTACATCTCGTCTTCGGAGATCTCCTTCTCGTTCTTCATCTCCTTCAACAAGTCATTGGCCTCGCGCCGTTGATTGCGGATCGCGATCTTGTTCTCCTCCGACATCTTGCGCGCCAGTTTGGCCAGTTCTTTGCGTCTTTCCTCGGTCAGCGGGGGGATGGAGATCCGGATGAGCTTGCCGTCGTTCAAAGGCGTCAGGCCCAATTCCGATTTGAGAATGGCCTTTTCGATGTTGGGCGTGATCGATTTGTCCCATGGCTGAATAGTGATGAGACGGCTTTCCGGTATCGAAATGGATGCCACCTGATCGAGGGGCATCTGGGTCTCGTAGCAGTCTACCTTGATCCCTTCGAGCAGGGCGCCGGATGCACGCCCCGTCCGGATGCGTTTGAAATCCTTCTGGAGCGATTCGACGGACTTGTTCATTTTCTGCCGGAGTTCGGTAAGGATTTCATCGATCATGTCTTCTCTCCTGTGATAAGCGTGCCGACGGGCTCTCCCCGGATGAACCGCTCTATATTACCGGGCTTGCGCAGATTGAAGACGGCGATCTGAAGCCCGTGCTCCATCGCGAGGGATATCGCCGTCATATCCATGACCCTCAGGTTTTTTTCCAGGACCTCACGGTGGGTCAGGCGCCCGAAAAATCTCGCCTCGGGGTGGATGACCGGATCGGCGTCATAGACCCCGTCCACCTTGGTCGCCTTGAGGAGGACGTCGGCATCTATTTCCAGGGCCCTGATAGTGGCCGCCGTATCCGTGGTGAAAAACGGGTTGCCGGTTCCCGCGCAGAAATGGACGATGGCTCCCCCTTCGAGGTAGCCCACCGCCCGCTCGCGGCTGAAGGGTTCGGTGATGCTCTCCATCTGGATGGCACTGAGGATCCGGGCCTCGCAGCCCTGCGCCCTCAGTGCCTCGGCCAGTGCGATCGTATTGATGACGGTGGCAAGCATGCCCATATGGTCGGCGGCGACCCGTCCGATGTTGAGTTGGCCGGCCTTCAGACCTCTGAAAATGTTGCCCCCTCCGACGACGATCCCCAGTTGGATCCCCAGCCGGCCGATCGCCGCGATCTCATCTGCGACGGTCTGCAGCACCGGGGCGTCGATGCCGTAAGGATCATCCCCCATCAAAGCCTCGCCGCTCAGTTTGAGCAGGATGCGTTTGACCTGGGGAAAGGGGTTACTCATCCGATTCACCCAGCTGAAAACGGCTGAAGCGCCTGATGAGGATGTTCTCGCCGGTCTTGGCCATCAATTCATTCAGGACGTCCTGGATCTTCAGGTCGGTGTTCTTGACGAACGGCTGTTCCAGCAGGCAGGCCTCGGAATAGAATTTGGCCAGTTTGCCTTCCACGATCTTTTCGATCACCTTATCCGGTTTGCCGGATTCTTTGGCCTGGGTGGCGTAGATCTCCTTTTCCCGGGCCAGGAGGTCCGCAGGGACATGCTCCCTGTCGATGGCGACCGGATTGGTGGCGGCGATCTGCATGGCGACGTCTTTTACGAACTCGGAAAAGTCATCCGTCTTACCGGTAAAATCGGTTTCGCAATTGACCTCGACGAGAACACCGATTTTTCCCCCTCCGTGGATATAGGCCTGGACCTGGCCGGCGGATGTCGCCCGGCCGCCCCGCTTTTGCGCCGTGGCGATTCCCTTCTTGCGCAGGTAATCGACGGCCTTTTCCATGTCGCCGTTGCACTCCTTCAGCGCCGTTTTGCAGTCCATCATGCCGACGCCGGTCTTCTCCCGTAAATCCTTGACCATCGATGCTGTAATTTCCAACGTTCCTTCTCCCTGAATGGATAATATGACGTGCCGGCAGGCCGGCGGACTCGTTTATTCCGCTGCTGCCGGGGGCTCGGTGGCGGATGTTTCTTCCCGTTTCGGGATGACGATGACCTCGGGCCCTCCTTCGCTTTCCGGTTTTTCCGCTTCCTCGACCGCCCCTTCTTCGCTCTGCTGCATCTCTGCTTCGGCCTTCAATCGTTCCTCGGCGATTCGGTGCCCTTCGATGCAGGCGTCTGCAATCTTGGAACAGATCAGGCGGATGGCACGGATAGCGTCGTCGTTGCCCGGGATGATGAAATCGATCTCATCCGGATCACAATTGGTGTCGGCGATGGCGACTACGGGGATGCCCAGCTTGCGGGCCTCTTTGACGGCAATCCGTTCCTTCTTGGGGTCCACGATGAACACGGCGCCGGGCAGATCATCCATATCCTTGATGCCGCCGAGGTTCTTCTCGAGCTTTGCCAGCTCTTTCTCCATCTGAAGGGCCTCTTTTTTCGTGTACCGGTTGATCGAACCGTCCCGTTTCATGGCCTCCAGTTCCTTGAGCCGGGCGATGCTTTTCGTGATCGTCTGAAAATTGGTCAGCGTACCGCCGAGCCACCGGTTGACGACGTTGAACATCCCGCACCGTTCGCTCTCTTCGATAACGGAGTCATGGGCCTGCTTCTTCGTGCCGACATAAAGGACGGAATATCCCTCGGCCACGGTCCGCGTAACGAACTCATAAGTGGTCTTGAAGAGCCGGACGGTCTTCTGCAGGTCGATAATGTGGATTCCATTGCGCGCCCCGAAGATGTAAGGCTTCATTTTGGGGTTCCAGCGCCTGGTCTGGTGCCCGAAGTGCACCCCGGCTTCCAGCAGTTCCTTCATGTTGACGATAGCCATAAAACGCCTCCTTCCAGTGGAGATCCGCTAAGGTCTCCGTGCCACGGTTGGTTCCTGGTCCGGGATGTCTTGACCCGCGATCATGCAGGGCACCGGGCGATATCCCGGACGTGTGATTTCCTCCGGAGAAGCTTGAGTCAGAAAAGACGACCTGCTATACTGGACCCCGGCCGGATAGATCGCCTTGGACCATCGGCCCGTCTCTGACAAGCTCCCCTTCCTGCCCCTGAGCGTGGTAAACGATCAAGGGTCAGGATAACCAAAACTTTAAACGATACTACTTAACAGAAAGCTATCTTTTCAGCAAGCAAAAAGTCACTTCCTGGCCCACCGCTCCGGGGCGGGTCCCGGTTTCTTCACACGCTTCGCGTGCTCAGACCCACCCTCCGGGGCGGGTTCCGATTTGCCAAGATCAATGAAATCAAATATTTGAATTGAGGCGACCTGTAGGCCGCCGTCCAAGCAAATGTGCAGATTGACGCCGGGATCGGCCAAAAAGCCATTTTCGGAGATGGAATACGAAAGGGGGCAGCGTTTATGGCACCGGGTAAGAGCGAGAAGGATCTGAAAACGGTTCTCAAGGAGGCCTTGAAGGAAAAAGAGATCAAATGGACGGAGCGGCTCCTGCGCTGGCGCTACGAGAAGGAGGGCAAGCAGGTGCCTGAGGAGGCTTCCCTCCGGGAGCGGGCGGGAGAGGTTGTCGCCAACGCCCGCGAAGTGGTCTCGAAGCGCGGCAAACGGGTCTTCGAGGAGTTCCGGAAAGCGATCAAACCTTGAGCTGCCGGATGGGAGGGTGAGTTTTTTTGAGATCGAGCGAACGTCTACTGCATATACGCAGGGCCTTGGACGAGGCCGAGAGGAAAAGGTTTTCGCACTGGGCCTGCCTGAGTTCGGAGGCGGTGAGGAGGCGCCCCGATGAGGATACCCTGCTCGGGCATCGTCAGTTTTTTTCGGTCGATACGGATCGAATCCTTCATTCGCTGGCGTACTCGCGCTACATCGACAAGACCCAGGTATTTTATCTGGTCAAGAACGACCACATAACCCACCGAGTGCTCCATGTTCAGCTGGTATCGAAGATTGCGCGCACCATCGGACGTCTCCTCCGTTTGAACGAGGACTTGATCGAGGCCATCGCCCTCGGGCATGACATCGGGCATGCACCTTTCGGACACGATGGGGAGGCGTTTTTGTCCGCCCTCTGCGAGGCGCACGGCATCGGCACTTTTCAACACAGCCTGCAAAGCGTCCGTTTCCTGCAGAGCATCGAGCGGAAGGGCCGGGGCTGGAATTTAGCTCTGCAGGTGCTGGACGGCATTTTCTGCCACAACGGGGAACTGCACACAAACGCCCTGGAACCGTTGACAGGCAAGAGCTTCGAACGTCTGGACGAGGAGATGCAGCTCAAACGCATGGACCCGAAGCGGGATATCTGGCCGATGACCCTCGAGGGCTGTGTCGTGCGGCTTGCGGATACCATCAGCTACATCGGCCGGGACATCGAGGACGCCATCCGGCTCGGCCTGATCCGGCGGGAGGACCTGCCGGGAGACTGCGTACATATCCTCGGAAACACCAATGGAACCATCGTTTACACCCTGGTCGAAGACCTGGCGGCGCACAGCCTGGACCAGCCTTTCATACGCTTCAGCGACGCGGTGGGGGAGGCGCTGCAGCGCCTGAAGGCCTTCAACCACGAAGCGATCTACCAGAATCCGCTCGTCAAGGAACAGACGCCGAAGATAAAGATCATGTTTGAATTGATGTTCGATCGATATCTTCGGGACCTGGAAGAGGGCAACGAGCCATCGGAGATCCATCGTGCCTATTTGGAGGGGATGTCACCCGAATACCGGGAAAGGACGCCTCCGGCCGGCATCGTCCGTGATTTTCTCGCCGGCATGACAGATGAGTATTTTTTAGCGCAGTGCAGGAAAAATTTCTTTCCAGAGGTAAGAATGGGTATTTTATAAATGATATTTGCGTTAAAGCATATTTCTTCCAATCGATTTACCATGATTTTAGTCTTTTTGTGAAAAATTTCTTTTTATCAAACAGGGTTGACAAGAAACGCCCGACCGAGTAAGAGTAAAAGCGCATTGCTGGCGTTGATCGATCCTGTTCCATCCAACCATCTTTCCCTCATTTCTTTGCTTGACTTAGCAACTTCTTTTCCAATACGGAGGCCGAGCGACATGGTTCAAGTTGGGGAGCTCAAGGAAGGCGACACCCTTTTGAAGCTCGAAGACGTTCACATGCACTTTGGCAAGGTGGCTGCACTGGCAGGTGTCAACCTGGAGGTGAAGAAGGGCGAGATCCACTCGATCATCGGTCCGAACGGGGCCGGCAAAACGGTGATGATGAACTGCATCAACGGCCTGTATCACCCTCAGAAGGGGAACATCTATCTGAAAGGCGAACGGATCAACGATCTCAAACCCCACCAGCGTGCCGCACTGGGACTCTCACGCACGTTCCAGAAGATCGAGCTTTTCGGGGGGATGACCGTTCTCGACAATATCCGCCTCGGCCGGCACATCCATTTGAAATCGGGCATCCTCAGCGGTTCGGTCTACCTCGGCAAGACGAAGCGGGAGGAATTGGAGAACAGGCAATTCATCGAAGAAGAAATCATCGATCTGCTCGAGATCGAGAGCATTCGCGATAAAACCGTTCATATGCTGCCTTACGGCCTGCAAAAACGGGTGGAGCTGGGTCGGGCCCTCGCGCTCAACCCGGAGCTGCTCCTGCTGGACGAACCCCTGGCGGGTCTGAACCTCGAAGAAGTGGAGGACATGGCCCGCTTCATCCTGGATATCAACGAAGAAAAGCGCTGGAAGATCACCTGCATCCTGGTGGAGCACGACATGGGGGTCGTCATGGACATCTCCCACAATGTGTTCGTGTTGAACTTCGGCAATCAGATCACGGACGGTCCGCCTGAGAAGGTGCAGAAGAATCCCGAGGTCGTCAAAGCATATCTGGGTGAAGAGGACCTGTATTCCACACGGAGGTAGAGGAGATTATGAATGGAACCGGGATAGAAATAACCAAGAATCTGACTATCCCCAAGCTCTTCTCGAGCCAGTGCAAGCGTTACGGCAGCGGCAAGGTGGCCATGCGGGAGAAGGAATTCGGCATCTGGCGGCCTTTCACATGGCAGGATTATTATGACAACGTCAAGTATCTCAGCCTCGGTATGGTGAAGATGGGGCTGAAGCGGGGCGACAAGGTCGCGATGATCGGCGACAACCGGCCCGAGGGCCTCTGGGCGGAGATGGCGGCTCTCTGCGCGGGCGGGATTGCGGTCTGGCTCTTCCAGGACTGCATGATGGAAGAGGTGAAATACATCATCGATCACTCGGACGCCACGTTCTTCGTCGGGGAGACGCAGGAAGAGGTTGACAAGGCCCTGGCCATCAAAGATGCCTGCCCGAAGCTGCGCTGGGTGTTGTGGGACGATCCGAAGGGGATGCGGAATTACGATCAGGACTTTCTGATGAGCATCCCCCGGGTCCAGGAACTGGGTCGACAGCTCGACAAAGAAGACCCCGGATTGTTCGAGAGGGTCATAGAGGAGGGACACGGCGATGATGTGTGCCTCCTTTTTTATACCTCGGGGACGACCGCCCTGCCGAAAGGCGCGCTGCTTTCCCACTGGAACATGCTGACCATGGGGCAGAACCTCATGTCCGTGGACCCCTGCTATGACACCGACGACTTCGTGTCCTATCTCCCGTTCGCATGGATCGGGGAGCAGATGATGTCGATTTCGTGCGGCCTTCAGGTGGGCTTCACCATCAATTTCCCCGAAGAGCCCGAGACCGCCCAGGAGAACATCCGCGAGATCGGACCGCACGTCATGTTTGCACCTCCGCGCCTCTATGAAGGGATGACCCGCAAGGTGCAGGTCAAGTATATCGATTCGACATGGATCAAACGTAAAATTTACGGATTCTCGACCAAGGTGGGCTACAAGGTCGCCAACATGCACTTCGAAAAGGAGCCTATACCCTGGCATCTGAAACTGCTGCAGTGGATCGCCTATGCCGCCATGCAGAAGAAGCTGAAAGATCATCTGGGCATGTCGCGCCTTCGGCACGCCTATACCGGGGGCGCCGCCATGGGGCCGGATCATTTCCGGTTCTTCCACGCCCTGGGTGTCAATCTGAAGCAGATCTACGGCCAGACGGAGATCGCGGGCATCTCGATCGTGCACCGGGACGGCGACATCAAGTTCGACACGGTGGGGACACCGATACCGGATACCGAGGTGAAGATTACGGAGGAGGGCGAGATCCTCTCCCGCAGCCCCTCCGTCTTCCTGGGGTATTACAAGAACGATGAGGCCACGCGCAAGACGCTGGTGGACGGCTGGCTCTATTCGGGAGACCGCGGGTTCATCGACGAGGACGGGCATCTGGTGGTCTTCGACCGTTCGAAGGATGTCATGACGCTCAACGACGGACGCCCCTTCTCGCCCCAATACCTCGAGACGCGGCTCAAGTTCAGCCCCTTTATCCAGGAGGCGTGGGTGATCGGAGACAAGCGCCCTTATGTGGCCGCCGTCATGTGCATCGACTACGCGGTGGTGGGCAAATGGGCCGATGAACGGAAGCTCAACTATACGAGCTATACGGAGCTTTCTCAAAAACCGGAGGTTTATGATCTCGTTCAGAAACAGATCGAGGAGTCCAACAAGGACCTTCCCGGGCCTGCGAAGATCCACAAGTTCGTCAATCTCTACAAGGCATTCGATGCGGACGATGAGGAGTTGACGCGCACGAGCAAGCTCAAACGCGCGTTCGTTGAAAACCGGTATAAGGATATCGTCAATGGGCTCTATTCCGATGACGACGTCGTCCATATGGATACGACCATCACCTACGAAGATGGCAGGGAACAGCGCATCAAAACGGATCTGCGTATCCAAAGGGTCAGCCTTTAGGAGGAGGTATGGAACTTTTCTTGATGACGTTGACGACAGGAGTCATGGTCGGAGGGATCTATGCCCTGGTGGCCCTGGGCTGGGTACTGATTTACAAGTGTTCGGGCGTCCTCAACCTGGCCATGGGGGAACTGACGATCATCGGCGCTTACGTCTCACTGACTTTTTATAATCTTGGGATTCCATTTATCCTGGCTGTCATCCTGACGCTCTTAGTGGGAATCATCCTTGGAATCCTGACGGAGCGGATCTTCCTCGATAAGCTCATTGGCGAGCCGATCCTGGCTGTCATCATGGTGACGGTGGGATTGTCCTTTTTTTTCAAAGGCGTGGTGCAGTTCATATGGGCCACGGATACCCGCGTTTTCACCCCGCCCGTTTTTTCGATCCAGCCCATCAGCATCGGTTTTTTGAAGGTTTCCCCCGTTTATCTGTGGTCGTTCATTCTGGCCATCCTGTTGCTAATCGTCTTTGTGGCCTTCTTCAAGTACACCCGGTGGGGTCTGTCGATGCAGGCTACTGCGGATGACGAGACCGCCGCGTTGTCGCTCGGTGTGAGTGCGAGGTTCGTTTATGCCGCGGCCTGGGCCATCGCCTTCATGAGCGCCGGAGTGGGAGGGGCGCTGCTTGGAAATATCAACGGAATCAATATGTCGGTGGGGTATCTGGGCCTGCTGGTTCTACCGGCCGTTGTACTCGGCGGCCTGAATTCGGTGCCGGGGGCGATCGTCGGCGGCATCGTCATCGGGCTCCTCCAGAACTTTGCCGGGACCTATCTCGACGAATATTTCCCCGGCGGCGTAAAGGAGATCGTACCCTTCGCCTTCATGGCGGTGTTTCTTCTGTTCAAGCCCTATGGGCTTTGGGGCTGGGAAAGGATCGAGCGGGTCTGAGCCGCTGCGGATCGAGGCCGAGCGGTCCAGGCTCCCGTCGCGCGCAGGGACGAGAATGCGTTTCAGCGAAAACACCATGTGAAAGGGAGGCATTATGTCAAGCGTCTGGTTGCCATGCGGGGACTACCATCAGAGCTACACTGAAGATCAGGGATGGTGGCAGTCGAGCTTCATCAAAGGCAAGATGATCCTGCTGCTGCTGACGATATTCGTGGTGATCCCGTGGCTGATTCCCGAGTACTGGATGAGTGTGGCGACCATGGTGGGTTATACGGCGATGGGGGCCCTCGGGGTACAACTCTTGATCGGGTTCGCCGGCCTCATTACCCTTGGCCACGCTGCTTTCATCGCGGTGGGCGCCTATACGAGCACCCTTTTGATCCTGCAGTTCCCCTGGCCCCAAATCCTGCTCGACTGGGGGCTGGCCTACCCCGTTTCGATCCTTGCGGCCGGATTTGCGGCGGGGATGTGGAGCGTCCTCTTCGGTCTGCCTTCAGCCAAGGTCAAAGGATTCTATCTGATCTTGACGACCATGGCGGCGCAGTTCGTCACAGTGGATTTCATCCTGACGCAGTACGTCAGTCAGATCGGCGGGCGCGGTCAGGCCTTTTCCCTCCCGCCCGGTACGATCAAGATCGGGCCGTGGCCGATTGAAAACGAACGGCAGATCTATTATCTCATGGCGGTGCTGCTGACCTTGATGGTCATCGTTCTGGCCAATCTGCTCCGTTCCAAACCGGGCAGGGCCTGGGTGGCGATCCGCGACAACGACATCGCCGCGGAGGCCATGGGGATCAACATCGTCTATTACAAGCTGCTTGCCTTCTTCGTCGCCGGTTTCATGGCAGGGATCGCCGGCGCCTTCTGGGTGAGCAATACAGCGGCGCTCAGCCCGGAGCATTTCCCATGGTTCTGGTCCCTCTGGCTGGTCGGGGTGATTTTGATCGGGGGTGTGGGTTCCATCCATGGGGCGATCTTCGGATCCATTTTCATGGTGGTTATCATGGAGCTCCTGCAGGCGGTGGTGATTCCTCTCTCGATTTATTATCCCAAACTGCTTTTCGATTTCGCTTATATCAAGGATGCGGCCTTCGGGCTCGCCATCTGCGGCTTTTTGATTTATGAACCGAATGGTTTGGCTTATCGCTGGTGGCAGGTCAAAAACTACTTCAACCTTTGGCCGTTTTCGTATTGACGAAATGAAAGGAGGTGACGGGTTTCTGGGTGCCGCTGAAGCTGGGTCGGATGACATAGGCCATTGTTTCATCTTTTTAAAAGAGAAGGGGGAAGAGATCATGAAGAAAGGATTTTTCCTGAAGTTACTGGCAGTTGCACTGTGTGTTGGGTGGGTGTTCGGATTCTCCGGCTTTGCATCGGCCGATCAGATCAAACTGGGCGGGATCATGGACACGACCGGCGGGACCTCTGACGTCGGGAAGGATTATGCCATCGGCATGGACGAGGCATTCAAGTACTTCAATGAACAGGGAGGCGTCAACGGGAAGGAGATCAAATACACCTGGTTCGACTACGGTTATCGGATTCCCGAGGCCATTACCAAATATAAACTGCTGAAGCGGCTCGGTGTGCTGGCGATCATGGGATGGGGGACCGGTGATACGGAGGCCCTTTCGCCGACCGTCAACAAGGACGAGATTCCCTATATCTCGGCCTCCTACTCGGCCCATTTGACCGATCCAGCCAAGTCCCGCTACAACATCTTCTTCTCCTCCGATTATTCCACCAATGCACGGGCCGCCTTGACGGCCTGGTTCGACAAGCGCTGGCCTCAGAAGGCCGATTACGGGAAGCGCAAGCCGCGTTTCGCCTGCGCCTACATGTTTGCCTCTCCTTATTGCAGCGCCCCTATCA
Organism: Desulfatiglans anilini DSM 4660; assembly: GCF_000422285.1. Classification (NCBI taxonomy): domain Bacteria; kingdom Pseudomonadati; phylum Thermodesulfobacteriota; class Desulfobacteria; order Desulfatiglandales; family Desulfatiglandaceae; genus Desulfatiglans; species Desulfatiglans anilini. Next base: position 68,345 of record NZ_AULM01000004.1, on the reverse strand, counting down.
AGGCGATCAAGGATCAGGCCGCCCTGCTGGGATTCGATATCGGCGACGATCAGGACGTGTCGCTGTTCGCCCTGGACACCAAGAGCCAGATCATGGCGCTCAAGACCTTCGCGCCGGATGTCGTCTGGCATGGCAACACCACGATGTCCGTTTCCGCGACCATTCGTGACGCCTATTCCCTCGGGTTGGGCGCCGACTGGATCGTCAACAACTGGGGCTTCGACGAAAATCTGCCGCGCTTGGCCGGTGAGGCCGCCGAAGGCGTGATGGGCGCGACCCCATGCGGCTTTTACGGCCAGGAATCCAAGAACATGGATATCGTTGTGGCTTCCGCGAAGAAGTACAACCCGAGCGTTCCCCAGAACAAGCGGTTGAACAGGACCATCCAGGCCTGGTGCGACGCCATCATCACCGTCGAGGCCATGAAGCGCGCCGACAGTGCAGGCCAGCTGACCGGACCCGGCATGATGGTCAAGGGCTTCGAGACGATGAACAATTTCGAGATCGGGCTCGCCGCCGCGCCGGTCACCTACACGGCGACGGACCATCGCCCGACTACCGGTTGCCTCATTCAGGAATACAAAGGCGGGAAATTCCAGGTGGTCGAGCGCGTGGATCTGAAGGAGCGCTGGCCGGATAAATGGGAAAAGGAGTGGCTGGGCTGGTAGGAGCCTGCGGCGTTGCCCCTGTAAACGGGCGGTGCCTTGCGGCGTCAGTCTGCAGAGAATCTGTCAACACCCTGGGAGGTAGGGATCTTGGAGACGCCTGAAGCCATTTTGAAGATCAAGAACATTGAGGTGAAATACCACGAGGTGATCCTTGTCCTGAAGGGGGTTTCCATCGAGGTTCCGAAGGCGGGCATCGTTGCCCTCCTCGGGGCGAACGGGGCGGGAAAGAGCACCACGTTGAAGGCCGTCTCGGGGCTCCTCAAGGTTGAGGACGGCGAGGTGACGGATGGAGGCATCGAGTTCGAGGGACAGATGATCCATCACGAGCCGGCCGCCAAGATCGCCAAGATGGGCATCGTCCAGGTCATCGAGGGGCGGAAGGTCTTCGAGCATCTCACCGTGGAAGAGAACCTGAAGGTAGGGGCCCACCTCAGGAAGACCGGGTCGGTCAAGGACAAACTCGAACTGGTTTACCATTACTTTCCACGGTTGCGGCAGAAACGGAGCGAAACCGCCGGCTTTGTCAGCGGCGGAGAACAGCAGATGACCGTGGTCGGCAGGGCCCTGATGACCGAGCCGAAGCTCGTGCTTCTGGACGAACCTTCCATGGGGCTCGCCCCGATGCTGATCCACGAGATCTTCAATATCATCACCCAGCTCAACAAGGAAGAGAAGATCTCGATCCTGCTGGTCGAACAGAACGCCAAGCTGGCTCTGAACGTGGCGCCTTATGCGTACGTCATGGAAACCGGCCGGATCGTGATGGATGACACGGCCGAAAAGCTGAGCCAGAACGAGGATATCAAGGACTTCTACCTTGGATTGACCGACAAGGGTGGCCGAAAGAGTTTCCGCGAAGTGAAACATTACAAGCGAAGAAAGCGCTGGCTGGGTTGACGGCTGGCGGCCGTGTCCGGACGAACGGGTGACGGTCGCAGGCCGAGAAGTGCGTAACGGCGGTTTTCTTCTCATATGAAGAGGGGAGGATAAGATGCAAAAGAAGCTGATCCTGATGACCCTGATGATTTTTGCAGCAGGCCTTTTGTTCTTTGGGTGCGCCCACCATGCCGCGCAGCAGGCGATGCCCGAGATGGTGGCGCCCGCCGTCACCCTCGAACTTTTCGAAGTGCCCCAGTACGACGGGTACTGGTATTTTGGCAAGAATGTAGCCCCCACGAAGGGTGAAGCGGGCGACCGCGGAGCTCCTTTGCCGATGAGCTTCCTGTTCAGCGTCAACAATCCGAACCCCTATCCGGTCCAGTTGAGTGATTACAAATTTACGGTGGCCTTCGACGGCGATTTCGAATTGGTGACGGTCGCCAACATGGACACGATCTGGATCCCCGGCGGCAAGACGAGCCATGTGCGGGCGACGACCATGATCACGGCCCGTTCGGCTTTGTTGAGCCTGATGGTGACCGGTGGATTCAAGCTGAAGGATAAGGGGTGGAGTCCTTGGGATGCATTGGAGAGGTGGTGGAAAGGCGTCCCGGATTATTCGGTGCCTGTCTCGGTCAAAGAGGGTGCCTTTACCTTTTCGGCTGACGGCAAGACCATGGTGGTTCCTTTCGAAACCGTTTATCCCTAAAGCCTGAGATCGAAAGGCCCTTTGCCGGTGCTGCGTCGAGGCCGGTAAAGGGCTTTTTTTGAATGAGGTTGCGCATGGGATTGTACGATTTTACATTTTACGACCTCGTCAACCGGAACGCCTTTTCCTACGGGAGGAAGGCGGCGTGGTTCGAGGTGGACGATTCACGGTCCTTGACGTTTGCGGAGTACAAGGAGCAGGTGGATCGGTTGGCGCAGGGGCTTCAGGCATGCGGCGTCCGGAAGGAAGACCGCATCGGCGTTCTCGGAAAGAATTGTCTGGAGTATTTCGTCCTCTATGGGGCGGCGGCGGCGCTCGGGGCGATTGTTCTGCCCATCAACTGGCGTTTGTCCGCACCTGAAATCGAGTACAACCTGAATGACTGCACGCCGCGTTTCCTTTTTGCCGGGGCCGAGTTTCAAGGATTGGTCGAAGAGATTCGAGGCCGGCTCGGGTCTGTAGAGCGCTTCTTCAGTCTGGAAGCGAACGGAGGGCGGTTCGAGCCTATCAAGTCCCTCCTGTCGGGCGATGGGACATTCGAAGCGCCGGATGTCGCCTCGGACGACGGGTTCGTGATCATCCACACCGCCGCGGTGGCCGGGCGTCCACGCGGTGCGCTCTTAAGCCACGGAAATCTGCTCTGCTCCGATATGCATTTCGATTATTTCTGCGGGTTGAACAGCTCGGACGTCCACTTGAATCTCCTGCCGCTCTTCCACGTCGGGGGGCTTCACATGGCCACCGCAATCTTCCATGCCGGTGCGTTGAATGTGAACATGAGCAAGTTCGACGCTGCGAAGGCGGTGGATTTGATTGCGGAGAAAGGCGTCACGTTCATGTTCGATTTTGCCCCGATTCTGGCTTCCATTCTGGATACCCACGAAAAGACCGGGCAGGACATTTCCTCCCTGAAGTCCGTGGTAGGGCTGGAATCGGCGGAGACGATCGAGCGGTATCAGCAGATCACCGGTGGCACGTTCTTCTGTATGTACGGCCAGACGGAGACCTCCTGTGTGGCGACCTTCGCCCCCTACAACGACCGCCCCGGGTCGGCGGGCAGGATGCTGCCGCTCGCCCGGGTGAAGCTGGTGGATGAGTACGACCGGCCGGTCCCTGTCGGGCAGGTGGGGGAGATCACCATGAAGGGCCCGATGGTGTTCAGGGGGTACTGGAATCTGCCCGAAGACAACCGCTACGTGTTCAGGGACGGTTGGCACCACACGGGGGACCTGGGGCGCTTCGACGAGGAAGGGTTCCTCTGGTATGCCGGCCGGAAGGCCGAAAAGGAGCTCATCAAGCCGGGCGGCGAGAACGTCTACCCGGCGGAGGTCGAAAAGGCGATTCTGGAGCATCCGGCCGTTCACAGGACCGTGGTTTTCGGGGTGCCGGATCCGAAGTGGAAGGAAGGCATCAAAGCGGTCTGCGAACTCAAGGCGGGGGAGGCGCTCAGCGCTGAAGCGCTGATCGACTTTGTCGGAAAGCGCATCGCCCGCTACAAGAAACCCCAGTACGTGGAATTTGTCGACGCCATGCCCGTACTCGAGGACGGGAACCCCGATCGGGCCAAGGTCAAGGAACGTTATGGGGACAGGGCTTAGGCTCACACCTGCTCCCTGGCCGCCTGAAACAGCAAGGTCCTGCACTGCACAACGGCGCAGGGCCTTTTTTCATAAGCGGCGGCATCCTTCAACCTTCGCACACTGCAAAGACTTGAAAAATCCCCTGCGCACAGGCCGTTGAAAAACGGCCGGATGAAAGGTGTGCAGAAGCCCGCTGAATGAGGCGCACCAAGCGGTGCACCGGCAGAGGCGCATGGGATGAGCGGATCGCAGCAGATGGGCGTTTCCCGACGGCCTGATCAGTGTGCCTCAGGGCATCCAAAGGCGCCCGGGTGAAGGTGATCGCCGCTGAAGAACGTCAGAGCTTGAAGACCTGCATTTCTCCGGCCATTATTACGCGCGTCAGGGATTTCGGCGAAGCCGACCTCCTGGTGACCTTTTTCACCCCGGAGCGGGGGTGTCTGAAGGGCGTGGCCCGGGCCGCCCGCCGCAGCCGCAGGCGGTTCCCGAACTGCCTCGATCTCTTCTGCCTGAGCCGCGTGGAGTACGCCGAGCATCCCAGGGGCGGGGAGCTTCACACGATGATCTCCTGCCGGCTGCTGGATGGGTTTGAAGGCCTCAGGCGGGATTGGAGCATCCTGACTCTGGCGGGCTACATGGTGGAAGTGGTCGAGATGCTTTCTCCGCCCCAGGCGGCCGACCCCTCTTTGTTCAGCCTTTTGCTCAGGACGTTCAAGCTGTTGGAAGGGGAAATCCAGCCGCTGCACGTGCAGATCTTTTTCGAGGCTGCAGCCATGGCGCTCGGAGGCTATGGGATCGAACTCGGAAGATGCAGTTCCTGCGGCCGGACCTATGAGGGACTTGGCAGGGCGGCCTTTCATCCGGAGAAGGGGGGGATTGTGTGTCTGCGGTGCGGGTCCGAATCCGCGCTCAATCCGGGTCTGGATCCCCTTGGGGTTCAGGCCCTTGGACACCTTCAAGCCCTGGAATGGGACCTTTTCGAGCGGATGACCCTGCCGCGGGAGATGGCGCAGGCCATCGAACGCGTCAACCGCCGCCACATGGACTACCGCCTCGGCCGCCGGCCGAAAAGCCTGGCATGGCTCTAAGCTTTGGAGGGGCATGTTCCTCAGCGGCGTTCCCCTTCGCAGCTCCTTTCCGGGTCTCCTCATGTCCACCCTCAGTATTCCTTGGCTCGCCCCGCCATCAGCCTCGATGTCCTCGATGCAGTCTTCCTCAGCGCCGAATGAACCGTCAGATCGATGGCCTATTTAAAAAATATTTCAATGCCGATTGAAATAAAGTTTCAAACCGCTTTCCTTCGGAGATCCAACACAGCAGAAATATGGCTGTTTCATGCTGGCATGCTTGTTGCTGCAGCTTTTTGCCAGGCGGTCGGATTCCTTTGGACCGCCGGAGTCTTGCGCTTCATCTGCTTGGTTACACCTTTATCCCCGGCTGGAAAAAAATGCGGGCATCGAAGCGGGCATCCTTCGGCCGGAAACGCCAAGGAGCGAAGGAGAACACCATGGATTCAAACGGTTTTTCGCACATCTTCGGTGAAGGGAAAATCGGACCTTTCAAAGTTCGGAACAGGATCAAATATGCCGCCTGCTGCGTCAGCAACTTCAATACGCGGGACGGCTTCCTCTCCGAAAGGGAATTCGCCCGGGACGAAGTCATCGCATCCACGGGAGCCTCCATCATGACCAACCAGGGCGCCTACCCGGATAAATCGGGCGAGGGAAAGGCCTATCACCGTCAGCTTTGCATCAATGACGACCGGTACATTCCCGGGCTGAAGAGGATTGCGGATCTCTTTCATGACCATCATGCGGTCGCCATCCAGCAGATCCTCCATGGGGGGCGCTACGGAGGGATCGATATCGGCTACTGTATCCAGCCATCCGACACGCCCCAGACCCTTCGTCACTTTCGCCCGCCGCGCGCCATGAACACAGACGAAATCGCGCATGTGATCGAGGACCACGCTCAAGCCGCCGAACGCTGCGTCAAGGCTGGCTATGACGGGGTCGAGGTCACGAGTTTTCTTGGCTATCTGATGAGCACCTTTCTCTCCCCTTTTACCAACAAGCGGACCGACGCGTACGGGGGCACCCTCGAAAAGCGCGCCCGGTTCATGGTGGAGATCCTCGATGCCCTGCGCAAGGCGGTCGGGCCGGACAGACTCGTGATCATCCGTCTGAACGGGACCGAACTCATGGATGAGTACGGCGGAAACAGCAACGACGAGTGCATCGAGATCATGCGCATTGCGGCCGACCGCGGGGTGGACATGATCAGCATGGTGATCGGCTGGCACGAGTCGCGCCAGGGCGCTCTCGGGCGGGATGTCAGCCGCACCCAGTGGCTGCCCCTGGCCGAAAAGGCGAAAAAGGTCATCGGGGACGTCCCCCTGGCCTTCGGCCCCCGCCTGTCGGATCCCTACGCGGCCGACCACGCCCTGGCCACCGGGGTCTTCGACTACTGGGAGATCTGCCGGCCGTTCTTGACCGACCCCGACCTGGCCCATAAGCTCGAGCGTGGTCAGCCGGAGCGGATCAAACCCTGCATCGGCTGCATGCTCTGTCTGGCGAAAATGTTCGCCAATCAGCCTTATATCTGCGCCGTCAATCCCCGCCTCGGTCATGAGGTCGAACCGGAGTACACCATCCAACCGGCCACCGTCAAAAAGAAGGTCATGGTGATCGGCAGCGGCCCGGCGGGCCTCGAAGCGGCCGTCGCGGCCGCCGGACGCGGCCATGAAGTCGTTGTCTTCGAGGCGAATGATCATCTGGGGGGCGCGCTCAACCCCTCCTCCAAGGACATCGGCGGGGGAGAAGTCCTGCAGGAACTCCTGCAGTACTACACCTACCGCCTGAAGGATTTGGGCATCGAAACCAGGCTGAATACGTTCGTCGACCGCAAGGTCACGGCGGACTTCTTCCCGGATGTCGTCATCGTGGCTACGGGCGCCCTCATCGCACCTCCGAAGATTCCAGGCATCGGCGGCAAAGACATCATGAACGCCTACACCGTGCTGGACGGCGGCGATATCACCAAAATCGGGCAGAGGGTCATCCTTCTCGGCGGCGGCAAGGTGGGGCTTACCTGTGCCGAGGTGCTCGCTTCGGCCGGAAAGAAACCGATCGTGATCGAAACCAATCGCCGGGTGGACTTCGATGTGTCGACGACGTTCAAATGGCGGCATGCGGGGCTGGTCAAAGAACTCGGCATCGGCGTGTACACCGAGGCGCAGCCTCTTGCCGTCGAGAACGGGGGCGTGCGCTTCCTGGACAAGGACGGCAAAGAGCAGTTTCTGCCGGCCGACACCGTCATCCTGGCCGGTCCGCTGGCCCCGAAACAGACCCTCGTCCGGGATCTGGAATATCTCTGTGACGAGCTCTATGTAGTCGGCGATGCCGTGATGCCCAGAAGCCTCTGCAACGCCATTCACGAGGGGTTCAAGCTGGGGGCCAGGATTTAGCGTTAATGCGGCCCGGCCCTCCCCACCCACGATCGGGGGTTTTTATGGAGTTCTGGATTATACAAGCCTTGAATGCCCTCTCTTTCGGGATGCTGCTGTTTCTCCTGTGTGCCGGTCTGTCGGTGATATTCGGCCTGATGAACATCCTGAACCTGGCCCACGGATCGTGTTATCTCCTCGGCGCCTACGCCGCGCTCAGCGCCATCCATGCCACCGGGAATTTCCTTGCCGGGATTCTCGCCGGCGTGGCGACGGCAGCGGTCACCGGCTTTTTCCTGCAGAAATTCCTCCTGCAACGAATCTACGGGAAACGCCTGTTGCAGGTTCTGCTCACCATGGGGTGTATGTTCATCATCGGGGACATCAGCATCATCATCTGGGGCGCCGATCCGATGACCCTCCCCAAACCGGCGTTTCTGAGAGGCTCCTTGATGATCGGTTCCATCATTTTTCCCTATTACCGGCTGTTCGTCATCGGGGTCGGACTCTTCTTCGGAATCCTGCTGTGGTTCCTTCAGGAGAAGACCAAGTGGGGGGCGATTTTACGGGCCTCCGTCGACGACGAAAAAATGGCCCGCGCCGTGGGGATCAAGGTTCCGGCCCTCTTCACGGTCGTCTTCATTATCGGCACCGGTCTGACGGGTTTGAGCGGCGTTTTGGGGGGGCCCTTCATCGGAGTCTACCCTGGCGTCGATCTGGAGGTCCTGCTGTTCGCGGTGGTGGTGATCATCGTCGGGGGCTTGGGCAGCATGAAGGGGGCCTTTCTCGGGAGTCTGATCGTCGCCTTACTCGACAACTTCGGAAAGGCCCTGTTCCCCGAACTGGCGATGTTCACCATCTTCGCGCCGATGGCGATCATCCTGGCCCTCAAACCGACCGGTCTGTGGGGTAAATCATGATAGGAAAGTCTCGCTTTGCAGCCCTGGTTTTCGGTGCGGTCGTCGCGCTTGCCGTGGTCCCGCTCGTTTTGCCGGAATACTACGTGGGACTGGTCGCCAGGGCATTGATCCTTTCGATCCTGGCGACCTCCGTGAGTCTCATGCTCGGGCATCTGGGCCTGGCATCCGTCGGCCATGGGGTCTTTTTCGGGATTGCATCTTACACGGTGGCCATTTTCACCCGCCACATAGCTGACAGCACCTGGCTGGCATGCCTTGCCGCGCTCGGAGTGACGACCGGTGCAGCCGCTGTTTTCGGGTTGCTCACCACCCGCACGAAGGACATCTTTTTCCTGATGATCATGCTCGCCATCTGCCAGGTCTTTTACGGTATCGCCTTCAGTTGGAGATCTATAACCGGCGGCGACGACGGCCTGCCGGGAATCCTAACCCGGCACATGGCCCCCTGGCTCAATCTGAGCGACACAAGCGCGTTTTACTTCTTCGTGCTCGTCATCTTCCTAATGACCATTAGCGGTTTCTGGGTTCTGATCAACTCTCCATTCGGCCTGGCCCTGCGCGGTATCCGGGACAGCGAAAGCAGGATGAGGGCCCTCGGATTCAACGTCTGGCTTTACAAGTACCTCGCTTTCATGGCCTCCGGTTTCATCGGGGGCATTTCAGGGGTCCTGAACGCCTATTACGATCTGACGCCGAATCCCGTGAATTTCGGCGTGATCCTCTCTTCGACCGCCCTGTTGATGGTGATCCTGGGCGGCCCGGGAACGCTGGCCGGACCGATCCTGGGGGCCCTGGTGATCGTTTTTCTCCAGGATTTCGTCAGCGGCATCACCGATCGCTGGCTCATGGTGCTCGGAACGGTCTATGTCTTGGTCGTTCTGCTGCTCCCGGAAGGCATCCTGGGCGCGCTGAACCGAATGTTACGGGCACGCCCCGAGCCGAAACAGGAAGGATGATGTGGGACGAAAATCCCCCATCCAGATCAGGGTCTTCATCGGTTAGCTTTAGCGACAGTGCGTTTGATGAAAGAAGAACAGGGGCCGTTCCGGAAGAAAGCGCGTTCTTGCCGGGTCATTTTAATGAATGATAAATCATTTAAAAAAAGAGGGAGGGAATTCGAGATGGAAAACCGTCGTTTCCACAAAGGGATCAGTGGCGTGTGTTTTGGTCTTCTGATCGCCGCATCTTTTTTCACCTTTGCACAAAGGGAAAGCGTGGCGGCAGAACCTGTCAAAATCGGCTATGCTATCTCGCTTTCAGGTGTTTATACAGCTATCGGGATCGATCTGCGGGATGGACTCAACCTCTACATGGAAGAGATCGGTCATCAGGCCGGGGGCCGTCAGATCGAGGTGTTGGTTGAAGACGTCGGCAGCAACCAGGTCAGCCAAGCCATGGATATCGCGCGCAAACTCGTTCAGAAGAACAACATCGATATCCTGGCGGGAGTCGTCGGGACGGGATCGGCGTATGCGCTGGCTGAGTTCGTTCAGAAGAACAATATTCCCCTCGTCATTTCGAACGCCGGGGCCGATGACCTGACGCAGCGCAAATCCAATCCCCTCATCGTGCGGCCGGCCTTTGTCAACAGCGCCGGATCGCACCCGCTCGGGGTCTGGGCCTATGAAAACGGGTACCGGAAAGCAGTTGCCATGGGGGCTGATTATGGCGCCGGCTACGAACACGTCGGCGGGATCTGCAGGACCTTCACCCAAATGGGGGGAAGGATCGTCCAGGAGATCTGGCCGCCCCTCGGGACCAAGGATTACGCCCCCTACCTGGCTAAGATCTCACAGGAAGCGGATGTCGTTATGGTCTTCTTCGCCGGGGCGGATGCCCTCCGCTTAGTGAAGCAGTTTGCGGAGTACGGCCTCAACCGGAGGGTGGCCCTCATCGGGAAAGGCTATCTGGTAGACGACAACATCCTGCCGAAGCAGGGGGCGTCCGCCAAGGACATCGTGACGGAGTCACACTGGTGCTACCTGCTCGACACCCCTGAGAACAACCGCTTCAAGAAATCCTTCATGGACAAGTACGGGCATCGTCCCACGCTTTATGCCGAACAGGGGTACCTTACGGGGATGTTGATCGCGGAGGCGCTCAACAAGACCAACGGGGAAATCAAGGGCGCGGAATTCGTCCGCGTGATGCGCTCCCTCGAATTGAAGGCGCCGCGGGGGACGGTCCGATTCGATGACTACGGCGCCACCATCCAGAACAGCTATATCCGCAAGGTGGAAGAAATGGACGGTGCATGGGAGAGCGTCCCGATCAAGACCTTCCCCATGGTCAATCAGTTCTGGAACTGGAAGGCCGAGGATTATATGAAAATGACGCCCTATTCCGAGATGAAGGGGAAATGGGCGCAATAGCCGGCATGGAGAGGATCTCCCGGTCCGCACCGCTCCCAAAAGCAGCCGCTCCGGCACGCGAAAGGAGCGGTGCGGCAACTCCTCGGCATAGCGACAGCCTATTTCCGGGAGTCGAAGAACCCCCATTTTTTCGGAACACTCTGGAGCGACCGTGAATGCATTGGAAGTAAACAGGATCAGCGTCAACTTCGGTGGGGTCAAGGTGCTCTACGATTGCTCCTTTAGGGTCGGTGTAGGCGAGAAGCGGGCGATCATCGGCCCGAACGGGGCAGGCAAGACGACCCTCTTCAACATCATCAGCGGGGTCCTCAAGCCGACCGGCGGCGATATCCGCCTCTTCGATCAGCAAATTACCGCTTACCCGGCTCACAGACTTGCAGCTTTAGGCCTGGCGCGGACTTTTCAAATAACGAATCTTTTCCCGAACCTGATGGTATGGGAAAATGTCTTCATGGGCGTGCAGGCGCTGACCCCCACCAAATACCTGTTCTACCGTCGAACGTCCAGCCGAAGGAAGATGATCGAGGATGCCGAGGCGCAGTTGAAAGACTGGGGCATCTGGGACAAGAAGGATCAGCAGGTGAGAAATCTTTCCCACGGCGAGCAGAGACAGCTCGAGATCATCCTGGCGCTCTCGGGGAGACCGAAGGTCGTCCTGCTCGACGAGCCGACCCAGGGCCTGTCGCCCGCCGAGACCGCCTTGGTCGTCCCCATGATCAACCGGATCGATCCGGCAACGACGATCCTCTTCATCGAGCACGACATGGATGTGGCCTTCAAGATAGCGGACAAGATTTCCGTCCTTTATCAGGGGAGGATCCTCGCGGAAGGCACGGAGTCTGAGATCCGCGGCAATCGGGACGTAGCGGAAGTCTATCTGGGTATGGGTGACCATCATGCTTGAAGTTCTTGATTTGCACACCTACTACGGGGACAGTTACATTCTGCAGGGCGTTTCCATCCGGGTCCCGAAAGGGAACATCGTCGCCGTCCTGGGCCGCAACGGGGTGGGGAAAACCACGCTCATCCATTCCATCGTCGCCTTCGTCAAACCGAGAAAGGGGAGCATCCTCCTGGAAGGCGCCGAACTGATGGGAAAGACGACGCAAGAGATCATGCGCTCCGGCATCGCCCTGGTGCCGCAAGGGAGACGGATCTTCCCATCCCTGAGCGTCCTCGAAAATCTGGTCGTTCCTTTCCGCTGCAGCTATGGGGATGAAACGGCGATCAAACCGATGGCTATGGAGGAGGTCTTCCGCATCTTCCCGATATTGAAAACCCGGCAAGGGCAAAAGGCGCGCTTCCTGAGCGGTGGGGAACAGCAGATGCTGGCCATGGCTCGGGCCCTGGTCAGCGGGCCCAAGATCCTCCTCATGGATGAACCGTCTGAAGGACTCGCCCCGTTGATCGTCCAGGAGATCAGCGACGTCATCTCCGGACTGCGGGAACAGCGAATGGGGCTCGTCCTGGTCGAGCAAAACTTCCAGATGGCAACCCGCCTGGCCGACAACGTTTACGTCATGAGCCGCGGAAATATCGTCCATGAATCCACCCCGCAGGAACTGGTCGCAAATGAGGAGATCAAATCCCGGTACCTGGGGATGTAAGGGGTGGTCTCAGTCCCACCCCCTTAAGGGCGGGTCCCGGTTTGGCCAATATCCAGGGAATCAAGCGTCTGCGCGGAGGCGGTCTGCGGGTCGCCGCACAAGCGAACGGGCAGATGTGGATGCCGGGATCGGCCAAAACCACCATTTCCGGGTGGAAACCAAGCGGATGTTTTCATCGAGGGAAAGTTCGAACTCGATCACCGGAAGGCCGCTCCCGGAGGTTTCCCGCGCCTGAGGATCTTTGCTGGGCAACGCTCCTCGAAGCCGTTAATATAACCGGAAAACCGTTGTTTCAAAGACTGGAAAAGAGGAAATACGTCAAGATGATGGACAGCAGCGTACTGAAAGACAAGGTGATCCTTGCGGTCGACGATGAGCCGGATGTCCTTGAAACCATCGAGGAGATCCTGAACATGTGCATCCTTTACAAAGCACGCGACTTCGACACGGCTACGCAGTATCTCCTCAACTACACATACGACATCGTGATCTTGGATATCATGGGTGTCAACGGCTTCGAACTCCTTAGGACGTCGGTCGCCATGGGGTTCCCGACGGTGATGCTGACGGCCCACGCCCTCACGCCCGAGGCCCTGAAGAAGGCCATCAAGCTGGGTGCCGTGTCGTTTCTGCCCAAAGAGAAGATGCGGGAATTGCCTGAGTTCCTGGAAGAGGTCGTCCTCGGCAGGAAGGAATCCGTCTGGTCGAAACTGTTCTCGGGCCTGGGCGCCTATTTCAACAGCAAGTTCGGCCCCGACTGGCGCGAAAAAGATCAATTTTTCAAAGAGTTCGAATCAGCCTTGAAAAAGTCCGAAAAAACAGGCGGCTCGGAGCACTGACCTCCGGCGACCGCCTGCAGTTCGGGCCTTTCAAGTCTGGTTCACCCCGTATTGCTTCAGCTTGCTTCTCAACGTCGGCCGGCTGATTCCAAGCGTCCGGCACGCCTGCCCGAGATGCCCCTCTTTTGCGTTGAGGACCCGCAGAATGTGCTCCTTTTCGACTTCCGCCAGTGTCTTGTCCACCCCTCCCTTTTCGGGGGAGGACCGGTCGATGTGCGCATTTGCATGAATGATATCTTCTTTGTCCAGCACGGAAGACTTGGTTAAAACCGCTGCTTTGGTCAGGGTGTTTTCAAGCTGCCGGACATTGCCCGGCCAGGAATAGCTCTCCAGTTCCTGCATCGCCCCGTTGGTCAAGCTCTTGATCGGTACTCTCAACTTGTGTCCTATCTTTTCGAGAAGGCTGGAGGCCAGAAGCGGGATGTCAGAGCGGCGGTCCCTGAGCGGCGGCATGTAGATCGTCACCACCTGCAGCCGATAAAAAAGATCGGTACGCATTCGCCCCTCCGATGCCATCTGCTCCAGATTTCGATTGGTTGCAGCGATGATGCGTGCTTCGGAGTGCATCGGCTGAGTGCCTCCTACGCGGGTGTATCCCTTTTCGTGGAGAAACCGGAGGAGCTTGCTCTGCAGCCGCAGTGGCAGTTCGCCGATTTCGTCGAAGAAGATCGTCCCCTCTCCGGCCGACTCGAGCGTCCCTTTGCGCATCATTTCGGCTCCGGTGAAGGCGCCTTTTTCATATCCAAAGAGCTGACTTTCAGTCAGTGTGTCCACGAGTATCGAGCAATCGACCACCATGAAAGGATGGCTCCGATAGGCCCCCTGATAGTGTATCGCCCGAGCTACGAGTTCTTTCCCCGTCCCGCTTTCTCCCTGGATGAGCACTGTGACCCTGGAATCGGATACCATCGCGATCTTCTTGAAGACATCTTTCATCGCCTGGCTCTTTCCGACGATGTATGGCGAATCTTCGCAGGAAACGGAGTGCAGCGGCGCCTCGATGGGGGGCTTCGCCCCCTGGGCCTTGCTCACGTTGCTGAAACGGTTCAAGGCCGTTTCCAGTTCGTCGATATCGATCGGCTTGTGTATGAAGTCGAAAGCGCCCAGCTTGATGCAGCGTATCGTATTGTCCATATCCTGGAAGGCGGTCACGACAATCACCTGAGTTGCGGGCATCTCATGGCGCAGCCGTTCCAGAATTTCTTGCCCGTCCATATCCGGCAGCCTCAAATCAAGAATCACCAGGGAGGGCTGCAAGGTGCGCGCCTTTTTCAACCCTTCCCGTCCCGTCGAGGCGGTGGTTACCTCCCATCCCCGCAGCTCGAAAAAGATCCTCAGGGAATTCAGGAGCGAATCCTGGTCATCGATTATCAGCGCACGTGTGATCACCATTTCACCTCGCCGGTAGATTCAAGTAGAAGCTCATTCCGCGCTTTCGGTTCAGCTTGACACGCACCGAGCCGCCATGCGCCTCGACAATCCTTTTGACGTTGTGCAGCCCCAATCCGGTTCCCATCGCCTTCTGACTGAACATCGGGTCGAAGATGTAAGGAAGGATCTCCTTGGGCACCCCGGGGCCCTGATCCGATATCAGGATCTCCACCCACGGGTCCGCCCCTTTGGTGAGGGGCCGGGCGGAGATCGCTACCTTGCCTCCGGAAGGCTGCGCTTCGACGGCGTTGAAAAGCAGGTTGACCAGGGCCTGCTCCATCCGGTGCGGGTCCACGTGGATGCCCTCGGCACCCCGTTCCAAGCGGAGGAACGTCTTCACCTGGTTGTTGAGCAGGCGTTGCCGCATGCTGTTGAGACAGTGCTGGAGCAACGATCTGAGATGGACCGGCTGGAGTGACAACCTCACCGGAAAACTGATATCCATCATCTCCTGCAGGGTCCGTTCGATCTGAACGACTTCATCGAGGCTCGCCTGCAAAAGGCCGATCTGCTCCGGCTTGGTGGCGTTTCGGTACAGCAGTTGGAGATTGATCCGCACTGTGGAAAGCGGGTTTCTCACTTCATGGGCCAGAGAGGCGGCCTGCTGAGCCAGGGCCTTCAGTTTTTCAGCCTCCCGCGTCTTCTTCTCCAGTTCCACCCGCTCGCCGATATCGCTGCAAATCCCGATATTGGCTGTGTGATGTCCGAATATCGTCCGCTTGGCCAAGATTTCCGTCGGCAACTTTCGGCCGTCCCTACACAAGCGCAGGTACTCCATTCTGACTGGCACATGGGGCTCTCTCTGGCTCAGTTTGTAGACGTTTCGGATCTTCTCTTTATGCTCATCTGCGATGAAGTCTAGATATTTTTTCTCGAGAACGTCTGTCAGCTCGCATCCGTGCATCTCGGCGAACATACGATTGGCAAAGACAATGAGGCCTTCCGCCAGAACGAAGAAGCCTTCGTTGATTTCCTCTACAAGGGTTTTGTATTTCTGGCGGGACTCGGCCAGTTCACGGGTGCGACTCTTGATCTGATTTTCCAGGATTTCGGTATGGTTCCGCAGAAAATTTTCATGGATGCCTTGGAAAAATTCAGAGAATTTAGTGAGGGAGAAAATCATGCATTCCTGGAGTTTCATTATCAGCTGTTCTAATTTTGGCGAATTGATCTCCGCAAATAGTAGGGGAGTTAGCGCTTGACGATAAAATTCGAAGGCCATCTGAAGCTCTGAAACCTGGAAGCCTTGACTGAAGCGTTTTTTTGCGATATGGGTGATAAACTCCTTCAGGTCGGTCCAATCATCTTCCAGCATCACGCGGCGGAGGGCAAGGGCTCCATAGTTCATCAATCTGCGGAGATCCTGGGGCGGTTCCCGATGGTAACGCGTGGACGGATCGTTATGAAGTATGTCAAACCATAAACATACGATCTCTTCATGTCGCTCGTGGAAAAATTGCTTTGCATCCATTGAACCCCCTGGCGGTTGGTTTCAAAGGCTATGGGACTCGCACCTCTTCTTGTCTGAATCAGTTATCTCAATCAGTTTATCTCGAAAAAGGTCCTTCCGCAAGGTGTATAGCGGTCAGCATTGCAATTTTCTTTCAACCAAGACTGAAAATATTCTGCAAGAAAGACCTTCTCAGTTATCCAACCTATTGATATGCAATAAAAATCTTGTGGCACAGCTTTTGCTCTCCGAAGTGATTGAAATAGAGCTGTTTCCATCCGGAAAGGATTTCCTGGTAGAAACTCGTTTCCCTTGCTCAGTCCTACCCCTGCGGGGTGGGTCCGGGCGGAAATTTCAGATCGCTCACGAGAAAGAACCCCATCAAAGGAGGGAGAAAATGGAAGGATTTGTTCCCTGGCCCCCGGAATTCGCCCGTCGTTACCGTCAGGAGGGATATTGGCTGGACAAGACGATCACGGAAGTCATGGAGGAAAGCTTCGAGCGCTTTGCATCCAATCCCCTCCTGGTCGCGGCGCAAAACGGGCGCGTCTACTCCTACCAGGAATGCGGCCGTCTGGCGACACGGCTCGCACTGCATCTCAAGTCCCTCGGGCTCAAGCTTTATGACCGCGTGATCCTGCAGCTCCCGAATCAACCCGAGGTGCTCATCACGTATCTGGCGATCCTCAAAGCCGGCGGGATCCCGATCATGGCCCTCCCTCCGCATCAGGAGGCCGAGATCGGCTTTTTTGCCAAACTGGCCGAGGCCAGGGCACTGGTTATCCCGGCCGTTTTCCGCAAGGCGGACAAACAGCAGATGGCGGAAAACATCCAGAAGGAAGCGCCATCCCTCGATATGGTGTTGGTGAGCGGCGGGAAGCCGCGCCCGGGATATTATTCCCTGGACGCCCTGTTCGCCGATCCGATCGAAGAGCGGATAAAGGACCCTTCCTTTCCGAGGCCCGATCCCGATCTGCCTGCGGTGCTGCAGCTCTCCGGGGGGACGACAGGGATCCCGAAGCTCATCCCGAGGACGCACAACGATTATATTTACAACTTCCTCTGCAACGCCCGGGTCTGCGGGCTCGATGGACACACCGTTCTTCTGCTTGCGATTCCCCAGCAGCACAATTTTGCGCTGGCCTGCCCCGGGTTCATGGGGGTCGCTTCAGCCGGGGGCTGCGAGGTCCTCAGCGCCGTTCCGTCCCCGGACGCTGCCCTCGAAGTGATCGAAAAGTATCGTGTGACCCATTGGATCGCGGTGCCGGCCATGGTCATCGCGGTCCTCAACCACCCGGATCGAAGTCGTTACCATTTGGAATCCCTGAAGATTATCCTAACGGGGGGATCGAAGCTCAATCCCGAGGTGGCCCTCCGGGTTCGGCCTGAGCTTGGCTGCGATGTTCAACAGTGTCTCGGAATGGCGGAAGGGCCGCTTTTTTGGACGCGGCTGGATGACCCCGACGAGGTGCGCTTCGGGACCCAGGGGCGGCCGCAATCCCCCGGCGACGATTTCAAGATAGCGGACCCCTCTACAGGTGAAGAGGTTGAGTCCGGGGAGATGGGAGAACTCTGGTGCCGCGGCCCCTATACGATCCGCGGCTATTACCGGGCGCCGGAATACAACGCCAGGGCTTTCAGCCCGGACGGGTACTACAAGTCGGGCGATCTGGTGAGGCTCCATACGAGCGGCAATGTGGTCGTCGAGGGAAGGCTGAAAGATTGCATCAACCGCGGGGGCGAAAAGATCAGCGCCGAGGAGATCGAGAACCACATTCTGGCCCACCCGGCGGTCGACATCTGCGCCTGCGTCGCCATGCCCGATCTGCTCCTGGGTGAACGCGTGTGCGCGTTTATCGTCCCCAAGCCCGGGCAGGCGCTGACCCTTGCGGAGCTGAACCGTTTTCTCCTCGAGGAGCGCCGGATAGCGAAATTCAAACTCCCTGAGCGGCTCGAACTCGTTGACGCCCTTCCCTTGACCAACGTCGGCAAGGTGAATAAAGTAGTCCTCCGGAACACGATAACCGAACAGATCGAGAAGGAGGGGGCGCAGGCCGCGCGATGAGCGAGCGCCCCGGATCCGGAAGGGTGCGCCGTGTGCAAAGGATGGAGTATGAAGCCGGCTCCGGGCAGCGAAGAGGTCCTGCTGGCAGAGGCCAAGAAGGAGGATGTGACGATTCAACTGATTGAACGGGCCGCCGTCGGCTGCTTCCTGCGGTGGATCGGGGCCGACGGTGCCATGATCAAGGAAAGCGGAGCGCTCTGCTCCGATGTGGCCGGCCTGCTGGAGGCGCGTGATCTTTTTCCGGAATGCCTCCCATGG
Source organism: Desulfatiglans anilini DSM 4660 (assembly GCF_000422285.1). Lineage (NCBI taxonomy): Bacteria > Pseudomonadati > Thermodesulfobacteriota > Desulfobacteria > Desulfatiglandales > Desulfatiglandaceae > Desulfatiglans > Desulfatiglans anilini. The sequence goes on along the minus strand of NZ_AULM01000004.1, from coordinate 50,122 downwards.
GGCGGCCTGGCCGTCGACAGCAATCTGTAAGGGCGGGGGGGACGCTCCCTGAGGAGCGTCCCCCTTGAAGCCCCTAGAGCATTTCGAGCGCGCAGGCCATGGAGACCCCGCCTCCGCCGCACAGGGTCGCGAGGCCGAAGGACTTCCCGCGCTTTTTCATGGCGTAGAGGAGGGACACCATGATGCGGGCGCCGGTGCACCCGACGGGGTGCCCGAGCCCGATCCCCGAGCCGTTGACGTTGGTGATCTCGCGGTTGAGGCCGAGTTCGCGCTCGCACCCGATGTACTGGGCGGCGAAGGCCTCGTTCAGTTCGATCAGCTCGAAATCGGCGAGTTTGATGCCGGGGTTCCGGTCGAGCAGGTTCCGCACCGCCGGGACGGGGCTCAGTCCCATGACCGACGGATGGCAGGCGCCCCGGCCGGTGGCCCGGATGCGTGCGATCGGCTGCCTGCCGAGTTCCTTCGCCTTCTCGGCGCTCATGATGATCATGGCGCTTGCGCCGTCGTTGATGCCGGAGGCGTTCCCCGCCGTGACCTTGCCGATCTTCGGGATGAATGCCGGGGGCAGCTTCGCGAGGGCCTCCATAGTCAGGCCCGGCCTGAAATGTTCGTCCTTGTCGAAGATGATCGGCGGCTTCTTTTTCTGCGGGACCTCGATCGGAACGATCTCCTCCCTGAAATCCCCCTCCAGGGTGGCCCGCTCGGTGTTGTTGTGGCTTCGCAGGGCGACCTCGTCCATCTCCTCGCGGGAGATGTCGTGCATCTGCGCGATGAACTCCGCCGTGTGACCCATGATGTAGGGTTTGCCCTTGAAGAGTTCGAGGGGCATGCCTTCCTTCAGGGGGCCGGATTCCGGGCCGGGGATCAGATGGGATCCGCAGTGGAGGGCGTGGATCATGGTGTCCACGAAGACCTGGTCCTGGAGCCGGCATCCCCAGCGGGCGCTTGGAACCGTGTAGGCGACCCCCGACATGTGCTCGACCCCGCCGGCGAGGATGATGTCGGCCATGCCCGCCTGGATCATGGCCATGCCGGAGATCACGGACTCCATGGCCGAGATGCAGACCCGATTGATGGTCACCGCCGTGACGTGATCCGGGATGCCGGCCATCAGGGCGCACACGCGGGCGACGTTCAGGGCATCGGCCGGTTCAAGGCAGCATCCGAAGCGGACATCGTCGATCTGGGCGGGGTCGATATCCGCCCGCTTGATGGCTTCCCGCATGGCAACAGCCCCGATATGCGCTGCATTCATGTCCCGCAGGGTGCCGCCAAAGGCCCCTATGGCCGTTCTACATGCCGAAACGATGACAACGTCTTTCATAAACAGCTCCTCTGGTTGTAAGGTGTGGTTTGCCCGGTCAAAGCCGCCAGGCGTTTCGTCATCGGGTGGGTGGCCCCAGACCCTGCCTCTCCGGGGGACGGCCCCTCAGAACCCGAAGGTGCGTCCCCGGCTCCAAGAGATGCACGCTGCAAGCCCTTCGCACCTCCGAGGGGAAATCCGGGAACAAAAGGCCTCCAGCAGACCGGCGGCTGGAGGTGAATGAACATTCATTCTCTATATAGATGAATCTGGATATGATGTAAAGAAAAAACCCGCCGAATGAGCGGGTTGAGGGGAGAGGCAAAGCAGGGGACCCTGCTTCAGTCAGCATCCTAAAAATCGCTCGGCCGCGCGGAAGGCCCATTCCCCTGCCGAAGGCCCGGATTGGTGCTGCGGTCCGATGCCGCGGTGAACCAGCTTTTGGGGGAAGCTCCTGTTTGAAAGAGGCCGGCGATCGAAGCGGGTTCAACCTTGGTCGGCGGCCAGTTCCTTCAGGCGCCTGGCGTTTTCCTGAAGCCTTTTCTGATCGGCCTTCATGTTTCTCTTGTTGGGCTTGTCCTTTTTCTTGCGGATGCTTGATGTTCTTTTCGAATTCGATGCCATGACAGCGCTCCTTAGGTTCAGTGAAACATTCAACGATCTAGTTAGCCGCAAATTTTTGCCTTTGTCAAGTGGAAAGCGAGACCGGCGGGTTGCGGAGGCCGGTTCCCTCTGGAGAAATCCATCAACCGAAGGCCTCGTGGATATAGGCCACGGCGTTCGCAAACAGGCGGATCCCGTCGCCGTCCGGATTCGGGCAGGGCGTTTCTCCGCGCCTGAGGCGCTCCTCTTTCGAGCGGGTCCAATGGGGATGGTTGGTCCAGTGGTTGAAGGCCTCGGGGTGCGGCATGAGCCCGAAGACCCGGCCGGTGGGATCGCAGATGCCGGCGATGTCCATCAGGGAGCCGTTCGGGTTGAGGGGCCATCGACCATCGGCCGTCTGCCCGTCCCGGCCGCTGTATTGCAGGACGATCTGGTGGTTTTCCCTGAGCCTCTCGAGATCCTCCCCGGTCGCGTAGAACTTGCCTTCGCCGTGGCGCACCGGCATCTCGATGGCGTCGATTCCCCGGGTGAAGACGCAGGGGGAATCCGGGTCGACCCGGAGCCTGACCCAGGTGTCGATGAAGTTGCCCCGGTCATTGGAGATGAGGGCGACCCTGCGCTCATGGTAATTGGCATCGAATGCGGGGAGGAGACCGAGGTTGACGAGCGCCTGAAAGCCGTTGCAGATCCCGATCACGAGGCGCCCGTCCGCGACGAACCGCAGGATCTGCCCGCCGAGGTGGTTGCGGAGCTTGGCGGCCATCAAGACGCCGGCCCCGTGATCGTCCGCCCAGCTGAATCCTCCGCCGAGGACCAGTATGTGATAGTCTTCCAGCCGCACTTCCGCTCCGGAAGGGGCATTCCCGATCAGCCGGTTCATGTGCACGCGGTGGGGCTGGGCACCGGCCCTTTGGAGGGAGTAGTGGGTCTCGTAGTCACAGTTCAATCCGTAGCCGGTCAGAACCAGCGCTTTTACCGTATTCATCGCAAATCCTTGAACGGGCTGTGCCAGCTTTCGTAAAGGGCCTCGAGCGGTTCGTCGAGGCCGATCGCCTCACCCTTCCACGTTACGGTCATCCGGCGGTCTTCCTGGACCTGACCCGCCGGCGACCACGGAACCCCGGGGCCGAGGCAGCGCTCGAAACGCTCGCGGTTCCGGGGCGCCACTGTGACGATCATGCGGCCGCACGATTCCGAGTAGAGAAGCTGGGTAGGTGCAACCTCACCGGCGGCGGGGACCTTCGCGAGATCGAGCGAGAGCCCCAGGCCTCCCGCCATGGCGCAGAGGGCCAGATGCACCGCCAGCCCGCCTCGCGAGACTGCGCGGCAGGAGGCCGCGAGCCCTTCCCGGATCGCCTGGTGAAGCCTCCGGTAGGCCTCCAGGGATTCGGCTGCCTCGAGGCGGGGGACGTGCAGGCCTGTGGTCCCCATCATCTGATAGAACTCCCCTCCGCCGAGCTCGTCGGCGGTCCGCCCGATCAGGTAAATCAAATCGCCCGCGGCCTTGAAGTCCATCGTCACGCAGGCCGCCGCATCCTCCACCACGCTGCAGGCGGTGAAGAGCAGGGTGGGGAGGCCGGAGACCTTGCGCCGCTCCCCGTAAGGGCCCTCCAGCTTTCCGTCGATGTACATGCTGTCCTTGCCGGAGAGGAGCGGGATCCCGTAGGCGAGGCAGGTGTCCCGGAGGGCCTGGTTGGCGCGCACGAGCTGCGCCGCCTTGTATTTTCCGTCCGGGTTGTCCACAGGATGGTGTTGGACCGTCGGCCAGCAGAAGTTGTCGACGCCGCTGATTTGCTCCGGGTCGGCCCCGACCGCGATGACCTTCCGGACCGCCTCGTCGATGGTGGCGGCCACCATCGGGTAGGTGTCGATGGGCGCATAGGTCGGATGGAGGGCCTGCGCGACCGCCAGCCCTTTCGGGCTGTCCAGGATCGGCCGGACGACGGCCGCGTCCGTCGGGATGTCGCCGTTTACGCCGAGCAGGGGTTTGATGACGCTCCCGCCCTGGACCTCGTGGTCGTACTGCCTGGGGATCCAGTTGCGGGCGCAGAGATTCGGCCGCGCCAGAAGGGCCCTCAACAGCGCCCCGTGCCGCTGCGGTTCGGTGATGACGGGCTCGAAAAGACCCCGTTGCTCGGGCGGCATCCACTCGGCCTCGAACTCCCACTGGGGAAAGTCCTCCTGCAGCAGGTCCAGCCGGACGTAGGCGCAGGGGCGGGAGTGATAATCGAGTCGCAGGTAGCCGGAGTCGTTGTATTCCCCGATCACGGTGCTCTCGACGGCGTGGGTGGCCGACAGCTCCATGAAGCGGTCGATGCGCTCCGGTTTGACGGCGATGGTCATCCGCTCCTGCGATTCGGACACCCAGATCTCCCACTGATCGAGGCCCGCGTATTTCAGCGGGACTTTGTCGAGATCCACCCGGCACCCGTTGCTGAATCGGGCGGATTCCCCGATCGATGAGGACAGCCCGCCGCCGCCGTTGTCCGTGATGAAGGCGATGAGCCCTTCGTCCCTCGCTTCGAGCAGGAAGTCGTGCATCTTTTTCTGGGTGTAGGGGTCCCCGATCTGCACATGGCCCGCGGGGGTGTGCTCGCTGTAGCTCTCGGAGGCGGCCGTCACACCGTGGATCCCGTCCTTCCCGACACGCCCCCCGGACATGACGATCAGATCGCCCGGTTCGGTCGTCTTCAGGTGGGAAGGCTCACCGGCCACCAGGGCGGGCATGATGCCGAGCGCCGTCACGAAGACGAGACACTTTCCGAGGTAGCTCTCGTCGAAGAGCAGGATGCCGTATGGCGTGGGGATGCCGCTCTTGTTCCCGCCGTCGCGCACCCCCTCGATGACGCCGTCCAGGAGGCGCCTCGGGTGCAGGTGCGGTTTGAGTTCGCCCGCGTAGTCGCGCGGACCGACACAGAATCCGTACATCCCGAGGATCAGTCTGGCGCCTTTTCCCGTGCCGAGGGGGTCGCGGTAAATCCCCACGATCCCGGTCAAGGATCCGCCGTAGGCCTCCATGTTGGACGGGCTGTTGTGGGTCTCCCCCGTGATGACGTAATTGTGATCGGCATCGAAGCGGCCGACCCCGGCGTTGTCCCAGAGCACGGACACGACCCAGTCCTTCCGCTTCTGGATTTCGAGCGTGGGGGCCTCGATGCACGTCTTGAAAAGGTTGTCGACGACCTCGGTCGTTCCTGCCGCCAGATCCTTATAGTGGAAACGTCCGCGGAAGGTGTTGTGGTTGCAGTGGTCGCTGCGGGCCTGGGAGATGAACTCGAGCTCCACGTCGGTCGGCAGGTCGAGCCCCACCGAGGCGCGCTCGGCCCGCACGTCCTCCCGCAGGAAATACCGCCGGATGACGGGGATGTCCTTGGCGTTGAGGGCGAGATTGCGGGCATCCGAGATCCGCTGAAGGGTCTCGTCGCTGTCGAGCGGGATCACGTCCACCTGCGGTTCGTGGTCCAGCAGGACCCGCGGGACCGGGAACCCGATGCCCTCCGACGGGTCCCACTCCGTCTTCGAATAGATCCGCCACTGCTGGATGATGCCGTTGGCGAGAAGCCCCTCGGCGATGTGGTCGACCTCCCCGGCCCGAAGGCTCCCGCGGAGCTCGTAAAGGGTCGAGGTGTAGACTGCCTCCCCCTCGCCGAACCGGATGCCGAGGAGGTCCTCGATCGCCTCGATGGCGGTGCTGCCGGCGGTGTCGCGGACCCCGGGGCGGAACCCGACCCAGATCAGCCAGTCGAAGCCGCGCGCGATCGGTGCGAAAGCGGATTCCTCCGTCACCGGGTTGGTGAAGATCTCCGTCCGTACCCGCTCGAGCGCATCCCGGGAGAGGTCTGCCGTGCAGGTGAGGACGCGGATGGTCCGGACATCCGCGACGTCGTATCCGAAGTAGGCGCGGGCCTTTCGGCGGATCTTTTCCCCCTCGGCGTCGGTCAATTCCGGTTTGAGTCTGATTTCGAGTCTGCTGACCATGGGATCTTCCTGAACAGGAGAGGTTTGATGCGTTTCATCGAGCGAACAATCCGCCGGCATCCCGCTTGCTCTCATTCGAAGGGCGCCGGCTGCGCTTACCGGTGACATTAATGAAAACGGCCCGGCCCGTCAACCGATTCCTTTCTGAAGGCGGCGCTTGAAATGGTCCGGGTAATGGATATATTATGAATAAATTATTTTAGGAAAAAAATGGCATGAATAAGGACCCCTGTGGATCGGGGTCCGAACCTACAGGAAAAGCTTATGAAAATGGATGATACATTGGGACAGGCGGAGAAGGACACTGGAAAGGTGCCGAACCAGAAGGAACTCGAAAAGGAGTTGAGCGAGTACCTTTCCAAGAAATACGGGAGCAGGATCAAGATCGTGTCCCCCTTGGTTTTTCCACGGCCCGGCGAGGACCGCACCGATCAGACCCCGGTCGGCTTCGGGCCGGATCGTGAAGGGCAGTTCAACATGCTTCCGGAGGATCTCGAGGAATACCTCGACAGCTACGTCGTCAAGCAGTCGCAGGCCAAGTCCGTGCTGGCCACCAAGATCTGCACCCATTTCAACCGCATCAAGCACACCGCCTTTCGCAAGGGGGGGAAATCCTCCCGCGTCGGGATGATCAAGAACAACGTACTCATGATCGGCCCGACGGGCGTCGGCAAGACCTATATCGTCAAGCTGATCGCCGAAAAACTCGGGGTCCCGTTCGTCAAGGGCGATGCCACCAAATTCAGCGAAACGGGGTATGTCGGCGGCGATGTGGAGGACCTGGTGCGGGATCTCGTCTACGAAGCCGGGGAGGACATCGCCCTGGCGGAAAACGGGATCATCTACGTCGACGAGATCGACAAGATCGCCTCATCCCGGAACATCATCGGGCACGACGTATCGCGGACCGGGGTCCAGCGCGCGCTCCTCAAACCCATGGAGGAGACGGACGTCGATCTCAAGGTCCCGCACGACCCCATCAGCCAGATCCAGGCGATCGAGCAGTATCGCAAGACCGGGAAGAAGGAGAAGCAGGTCGTCAACACCCGGAACATCCTCTTCATCATGAGCGGCGCCTTCGGCGACCTCGCTCAGATCATCAAGAAGCGCCTCCAGAAGCAGGGGCTGGGGTTCGAGGCCAAGGTCTCTCCGACCGATGTGCCCTGGGAGATCCTCAAGGAGGTGACGGCCCAGGACCTGATCGAATTCGGCTTCGAATCCGAATTCGTAGGGCGTCTGCCGGTGATCGTCGTCTTCGATGAGTTGACGAAGCCCGATTTGGTCGAGATCCTCAACAACCCCAACAACCCCATTATCATCAGCAAGCGGCTGGATTTCCGATCCTACGGTATCGACATCGCCTTCGAGGCCGGAGCGCTCGAGAAGATCGCCGAGATGGCCGCCGCCCACAAGACCGGCGCGCGCGGCCTGGTGAGCGTCATCGAGAAGGTCTTGATCCCTTTCGAAAAGCGGCTTCCCTCCACCGGCCTGAAGCGTTTTTTGGTGACGTCCGAGGTGGTGACAGACCCTGAGGCCGAACTCCGGAAGCTGCTGGCGGCCCCGCACGAGCAGGCCGTGCGCGACCGCTATGACCGTGCGCGGGAGAGGGAACTCCAGGAGATCAAGAACTATATCATGGGGCGCGCCGACGAACTGGGCGTCCGGACCGGGCTGAGCATCTCCGAAGCGCGGACCGGGGTCATCGCGGCGTTGTATTTCGAGACGCTCTCTGATATAAACAGCGCCGTCGAGGCGTTCGTGGAGATGGTCAGCGAGATTCGGGACGAGGAGGCGCACTGGCACGAGAAGCTCGAGGTCGGCCTCGAACTGGACGAGGGTGCGGTGGATGAGATCATTCTCCAGGCCATCGCCTCCGGTCAGGAGGTCGGTCCGCTGGCATTCCAGCTCGCCAAGCGGCTGGAATACGGTCTGAAGCTCGTTCGGGACCGCTCGGACATGGCGCGGTTCACGTTGACACGCGAGGCCGTGACGGATATGGAGGGCTTCATCAACGACCTGATCAAGAGGACCTACAGCCGTTCGTGCTCATCGGTTCAACCGGGATCGCCGGATGAGACGGAGATCCCCGGAAACGCCGTTCGCGATCGCGCAGCGGGTTCCGAGGAGGATAGTGACGAGAGATGATCGGTATATCGAAGCTCTACTGCGGGAGCGTTGAGCCTTCCGATGCGCTGCGTTACGGACGGCGCTCAAAGGATCTGCCGTCGCACCTGCTGCAGTTTTCAGCCGACAAGAAGCCTGTCGTCGTCTGGAATGTGACCCAGGCCTGCAATCTGAAGTGCGTCCATTGCTACGCAAAGGCTGTCGACAGCCGGCGCGAAGGGGAATTGTCGCATGCCGAGGGGCTGGCCCTGATCGACGACCTGGCGGCATTCGGCGCGCCCGTGCTGCTTTTTTCCGGCGGGGAGCCGCTGGTGCGCCCCGACCTGGCCGAATTGGCCGAGTACGCGGTCAAGCGCGGGATGCGCGCCGTGATCTCCACCAACGGCACGCTGATCACGAAGGAAAAGGCGGCGCGGCTGAAGGATGTAGGACTGTCCTATGTGGGCGTGAGTCTGGACGGGATGGAGGAGGTCAACGACCGCTTCCGCGGCAAGGCGGGCGCCTTCCGGGCGGCGATGGAGGGGATCCGGAACTGCCAGGACGTGGGCCTCAAGGTCGGGCTGCGCTTTACGATCAACCGCATGAATGTCCAGGAGATCTCCGCCATCTTCGATCTCCTGGAAAAACACGGCATCCCGAGGGTCTGCTTCTACCACCTCGTCTACGCCGGGCGCGGTTCGAACCTGGTCGAGGAGGATCTCGACCGCAGCGAGGCCCGCCGCGCGGTGGACCTCATCATCGACCGCACGCGCGACCTCTTCGACCGTGGCCTTGAAAAGGAGGTCCTGACGGTCGACAACCACGCCGACGGCCCCTACCTCTATCTGCGGATGCTGCGGGAGGGAAGCCCCCGGGCCCCGGAGGTTCTTCGGCTGCTCGAGATGAACGAGGGCAACAGCTCGGGGCGGGGCATCGGGTGCGTGAGCTGGGACGGCGAGGTGTATGCGGACCAGTTCTGGCGGCATCACTCCTTCGGCAACGTGCGCGAGAGGCCCTTCAGCGAGATCTGGTCGGATCTGTCGAACCCCCTCATGGCGAGGCTCAAAGACAAGAAGCGCTATGTCGAGGGGCGGTGCGCCCGGTGCCGGTGGCTGGACATCTGCGGGGGGAATTTCCGGGTGCGGGCCGAGGCGGTCACCGGGAACGTCTGGGCGGAGGATCCGGCCTGTTACCTGACGGACGAAGAGATCGCCCCCGCGGCTGAGACCGGCGTGCGGGCGACAGGAACGGAAAGAGCGTTATGATCGTAAGACCACGGAGGCTGAGAAAATCGGCCGCGTTGCGGGACATGGTGCGGGAGACGACCCTCTCGGTAAAAGACCTCGTCGCCCCGCTTTTCGTCAAACCGGGGGAGGGGGTGCGCGACCCGATCCGATCGATGCCGGGCCAGTACCAGTTCAGCGTGGACGCCCTGGTAGACGAGGCGGAAGCCCTCTGGGAGATTGGCATCCCGGCGGTGATCCTCTTCGGACTGCCGGACAACAAGGATGCGACGGGAAGCCGGTCGTGGGCCGATGACGGGATCGTGCAGATCGCCGTGCGGGCCTTGAAAGAGCGCCTGCCCGACCTGGTCGTCATCACGGACGTGTGCCTCTGCGAATACACGGACCACGGGCATTGCGGCCTGATCCGCGGGGGCGGGGTCGACAACGACGCGACCCTGGACCTGCTCGCCCGGCAGGCCGTGTCGCATGCTCGGGCGGGCGCGGACATCGTCGCCCCCTCCGACATGATGGACGGCCGCGTCGCGGCCATCCGCCGCGCCCTGGACGAGGCCGGCTTCCAGTCCACCGGGATCCTTTCCTACGCGGTAAAATACGCCTCCGCCTTCTACGGCCCGTTCCGCGAGGCGGCCGATTCGGCGCCGCAGTTCGGCGACCGGACGACCTACCAGATGGACCCGGCCAACGCGCGGGAGGCCCTCAAAGAGGCCCGGCTCGACATCGAGGAGGGGGCGGACATGATCATGGTCAAGCCCGCCCTGGCGTATCTCGATATTATCCGGCGCGTGCGCGAAATCTCCGACCTGCCGCTTGCCGCCTATCAGGTGAGCGGGGAATACGCGATGATCAAGGCGGCGGCCGCCAATGGCTGGCTCGATGAGCGGCGCGTCATGTTCGAGAGCCTGACCGCGATCAAGCGGGCGGGGGCCGACATCATCCTGACCTATTTTGCGCGCGACGCCGCCGTGCTGATGCGCTGAGGCTGCCGCGATGCATCCGGATAAGCCATCCCACGGAAAGAAAATGCGTGCCGGGCAAAGGCCGGCCGGCCCCGGGTCCCAGCTGCGCCTGGTCGCCTGGGAGATCACACGGCGCTGCAACCTGAACTGCGTCCACTGCCGGGCCTCGGCCGAGCGCGGCCCCTACGGGGGGGAACTCGACCATGCGGCCTGCAGCGACCTTCTGCGCCAGATCAGCCAAGTGGGCAGCCCCATCATCATCCTGACCGGCGGGGAGCCGCTCATGCGGGAGGATGTCTTCGACCTCGCGCGCGAAGGCACCGACTTGGGGCTCAGGATGGTCATGGCAACCAACGGGACCCTGCTCGACCCGTCCATGGTCGGACGGATGCGCAGCTCCGGCATCCAGCGGGTGAGCATCTCCCTGGACGGGGCCACCGCCGCCGAGCACGACGCCTTCCGCCAGGTGCCGGGGGCCTTCGATCAGGCCCTGCGCGGGATCCGATATCTGCGGGAGGGCGGGATCGAGTTCCAGGTCAACACGACGGTCACCCGCCACAATGTCCACGTGATCGACCGCATCCTGGATCTAGCGGTCGAGCTGGGCGCGGCTGCGCACCACATCTTCCTGCTGGTGCCGACCGGTCGCGCGCGGGAGATGGTCAACCAGGAGATCGAGGCCAACCAGTACGAGGAACTCCTGCACTGGTTCTACCGGATGCGGGACCAGGTTCCCTTGCATCTGAAGGCCACCTGCGCGCCCCACTACTACCGCATCCTGCGCCAGGAGGCGCATGCCCGGGGTGAGACCGTCAATTTCGAGACGTACGGCCTCGACGCCGTGACCCGCGGGTGCCTGGGCGGGACGGCGTTCTGCTTCATCTCGCACGACGGCATCGTCCAGCCCTGCGGTTATCTGGAGCTGAACTGCGGGGATTTGAAGCAGTCGTCCTTCGAGCAGGTCTGGCAGCATTCGCCCGTATTCCTGAAGCTCAGGGATTTTTCGGCCTACGAGGGCAAATGCGGCCGCTGCGAATATCTGCGGGTCTGCGGCGGCTGCCGCGCACGGGCCTACGAGGCGACGGGGAACTTCCTGGCCGAGGAGCCGCTTTGCGCGTACCAGCCGCCCGCCCGCACCGGTTCGGCAGGGGCTGCGCCCCACGATTGATTTTCACCCGGAAAAGAGATGTCAACCCCGATCGTCTCCTTCTCATGAACGGAGGCCTTTTGCGTCATCTTGCGCTCTTGTCCAAACGCCCCGACAGAGGGGAGGCCGGCTGGAGGATAAAGCCCGGCGATGGGGCCGGTGAAACAAGGGCTCTCCGGTTTCGGACGAAAGCCAACGGGTTCGTGGAACGGACATGGACGACACCGACAAGGCGATTTTAAACGAGATTCAGTCTGATTTTCCGATTACATCAAGGCCTTACCGGGACCTCGGCGAACGATTGAATCTGGGCGAGGAAGAAGTCATCTCGCGCGTACAACGGCTCAAGGAAGCCGGTGTCATCCGCAGGATCGGGGGCAATTTCCACTCGAACCGGCTCCATTTCACCAGCACCCTCTGCGCGGCCAGGGTCCCGGCCGAGCACGTGGAGCGGTTCGTGGACGTGGTGAACCGCTACCCCGGGGTGACCCACAACTACTTGAGAAACCATCCTTACAATATCTGGTTCACCTTCATCGCCGAGGACATGGATCGCATCGAGCAGGCGCTGGCCGAGATATCGGCCGAGACCGGCGGGGTCGAGATCCTGAACCTTCCTGCCAAAAAAATGTTCAAGATCAAAGTGGATTTCGAGATCAATTAGCGGCTGCCGAATTCCTCGCTCCCGAATAAGGGTGGGCCCGTTTCCCCTCCTGACGCCGAGGGCCTCTTGGCAGGGGCTTGAGCGCCTTCTCCGCTTCACTTTTCCTCCCCTTTCCAGTAACCTTTCAGCACAAACTGGCTCTTTTATGACAAATGTATTTCAGTTGACGGCCTCATTTGAAGCGGCGTGAGAAGTCGTTCTGTTTGATCGAGACGCATCATAATCAGAGAAAAGGAGACGGACTGATGACGGAGAAAAAGGAAAGGCTGCTGTTTATTACGACCTGCGCAGAGGAAAACCCGGACAAGGCCACCCTCCCGTTTGTGCTTGGAAACGCTGCGCTCGCGATGGATGTGGAGGTGATCGTCGTGCTCCAGTCGATGGGTGTCTACCTGGCGATGAAGCAGTATGCGCGCCATGTCAAGGCGTCGGGGCTCCCGGCGCTAGAGGATCTGCGGGACCTGTTCCTGGAGCACGGGGGGAAGCTGTGGGTCTGCGATCCCTGTATTCAGGCGAGGCAGATCTCGCCGGAGGAGTTGATCGACGGGGCGGAAGTGGTGGCGGGCGCGACCCTCGTGGATGGGATGCTGGATGCCAAGAACGTCGTGGTGTATTAGCCGGCCTCTCTCCCTTACAGCGATGCCCTTTTCGTGAAGCAAAAAAGGCGTCCCGTTTTCCCGTTGCGGGAGAGCGGGGCGCCTTTGTTTTTTTGTCCTGGTTCCGCTACATCCTGATCTTGGAATCGGTCTTTTCGGGATGCTTCTGCAGATGCCGGTAACGGTTCATGGCTGATTCACTCAGCCGTTCGAAGACGCGGGCGAGGTCCGATTCGCCCCAGATATCCTTGAAGGGCGCAAACGATAAAAGACGCTTGCTGATCTTGTAATGCGGCGGCTGGTCGGGCAGCAGGGCGATGTCTTCATTCTCGAGTTCGACCGCCCCTTCCAAAATCTTGTCCATCAGATCGGCGGCCGATTGAACGAAAAACTTCTTCACGTCTTCGGTCGATTCCGCCTTGTTCAATTTGTCCCTGAAATGGGGCAGGACCAGGTTTTCGTATTTGGTGAAGGAGATCTGCTTTGTCATGGCAACCCTCCAATTTGGGTTTTGATGGAGCAAACGGCGGATCAGGCAGCACCCGGTTTGCGCCGAGGCATCACCTCCGGGCAGAAGATTCCCGTCGCCCTGATCGCTGCCGCCGGACGGATGCAGCCTTAGTTGTTCGCCGGCTTCAGGACGGCATAAAACGTTCCTTTGCTCCTTTTGACCAGCAGGAGGAGACCCGCTTCCCGGGTGGCCGTTTCGAGGGCCTCCTGGTAGTCTTTCAGGTTTTTGACCGGCTTGCGGTTGATTTCCTTGATGAGGTCGCCTGACCGAAGGCCGGCCTCCTGTGCCGGGCTGCCGCCCTTCACGTTCGAAATGACGACCCCTTCTTCCTGGGGGTCCAGCCCGAGATGCCTGGCGATTTCAGGCGTCACCTCCTGAACGGTGATGCCCCAACGGGTCTCTTCCGTTTGCCCTTCCTTGACCGGTTCACCCTGCTCGCCATCCGGCATGGTCCCGATCACCACGTCGATATTTTTCTGCTGCCCGCCGCGGACGATCTGCATGGGGATCTTGCTTTCGGGGGCGGTGGCCGCGACGGCCCGCGAAAGGGCATTGGCGTCCAGGACATTGTTGCCGTTGAACTGCAGGACCACATCCCCGCGCTTCAGGCCCGCCTTCTCGGCCGGGCTGTCGGCGAGCACGTCGGAGACCAGGACGCCGGTCGTATTCTGAAGCCCGAAGGACTGGGCGAGTTCGGGGGTGATGTCCTGGATCATGACGCCGAGCCAGCCGCGCACGATCTTGCCCGTTTTGAGCTGCGGCAGCAGGGCGGTGGCGACGTTGACCGGTATGGCGAAGCCGATGCCCTGCCCGTGGGCTACGATGGCCGTGTTGATTCCGACCACCTCTCCGTCCATATTGAACAGCGGGCCGCCGCTGTTGCCGGGGTTGATCGCGGCGTCGGTCTGCAGAAAGTCGTCATAAGGACCGGCCCCGATCACGCGCCCCTTGGCGCTGATGATGCCGGTCGTCACCGTATGCCCGAGGCCGAAGGGGTTCCCCACGGCCATCACCCAGTCCCCGACCCGGATCTTGTCTGAATCCCCCAGGCGCGCCGGCTTCGGAAAGTCGCCGTCAGGCGTGACCTGAATCAGGGCCAGATCCGTCTTCGGGTCGCGGCCGATCATCTTGGCGTCGTACTCCTTTCCGTTTTCCAGCTTCACCTTGATCTCCGAGGCCTTCTCGACGACATGGTTGTTCGTCAGGATATAGCCTTCCTCGCTGATGACGAGGCCCGAGCCCAGGGCGTGGGTCTTCAATTCGGTGTCGCCCTGATTGCCGAAGAAGCGTTTGAAGAATTCGTCCCCGAAGAATTCGCGGAAGGGGGAGTCCGGGCCCATAAACGGATGCAGAGGGGATTCCTTGATCACCTGGGTGGTCGAGAGGTTCACGACGGCGCTCTTGACTTCGTTGGCCAGATCCGCGAAGGAGGTCGGCATCTTGCTGCCGAAGCCGGGGAAGGCGGCGCTCGAGGGCGAGGCAAGGAAGACCGTTGCGAGAAGGGCGAGAGACAACTGTAAGACCGCGCGGATACGCATTTTTACAGGATGGATCATGGTTTTGTTCTCCTCCGATTCATAGGGGTTGAGGTTTGGACCAGACTTCTGACCGGTTTCTTCCAGGGTCAACTTCAGTTAAGCGGGAGTTGAACGTACCCGGTGCGCCCGCTGCGATGGTCCATCGCCAGAAAGGTGATCCGGCGGTGCCGCGGATGGGTGGCGCTGAGTTCTTCCCAAAGCGCTTCGAGGCTCCTTACGCCCTTCCCGTTGACCTCGAGGATGACATCGTTCACCTCGAAGCCGGCCTGCCCCATGGGGCCGGCCGGATCGATCCACTCGATCACGAGGCCCTGGCGGATCTTCCGCCCGTATTTGCGGCTCTCCTCCGGTCTGAGGGGGCGCAGGTCCACTCCGAGTTTGGCGCGCAAGGACACTAATTTCATGTCATGGGCCTCCTGCAGGTTGCCCACCGGCACCGATATCGGAATTTCCTCGCCGTTCCGCCAAATCTTCAGTTGGACTGTCGACCCGATTGTACTGCCCGCGATGAGATTTCTCAAGTCTGCAGAATCGGTGACAGCTTTTCCGCTGTAGCTCAGGACCACGTCCCCGCGTCTGAGGCCGGCCACGCCGGCCGGGCTCTTCTCGGCCACATCGGCGACGAGGGCGCCTTTGGATTGAGGCAGGTCGAAGGACTGGGCGAGGAGCGGGGTGATATCCTGAAGGCTCAACCCGATCCAGCCCCGCGAGACCTTGCCGTGTGAGATGAGCTGGCGGGCGACATGCAGTGCCATGTTGCTCGGTATGGCGAAGCCGATGCCTTCGAATCCCCCCGATTGGGAGACGATGGCGGCGTTGACGCCGATCACTTCTCCCTGCAGGTTCAGGAGCGGCCCGCCGCTGTTGCCCGGGTTGATGGCCGCGTCCGTCTGAAGGAAGTCCTGATAGCTGCTGGGGCTGAGAATCCCGCGCCGGTGTTTGGCGCTGATGATCCCCTGGGTCACGGTGTGGTCGAGTCCCCTGGGATGTCCGATCGCCACCACCCAGTCCCCGACTTCCATCTTGTCCGAATCGCCGAAGGTGACGTATGTGAAAGGCTTCGGGGCCTCGACCTTGAGTACGGCCAGGTCTGTCTGAGGTTCGGTCCCGATCAGCTTGGCGGGGTAGGATTCGCCGCTTGCGATCAGGACTTTGATCTCGGTCGCCCCTGAAACGACGTGGTTGTTGGTGAGGACGTGCCCGTCGGCATCCATGAGGATCCCTGAGCCGATTCCTTTGTACTCCCGGTTGAATTCACGCGGCATGCGGGGCAGGTCGAAGAAGAACCGGAAAAAAGGTTCTTCTTCGAAGGGGAAAAACGGGTTGGAAATGCTTTGCCGCTGGACCACCTCGATGTGCACCACCGCCGGGATGTTTCGTTTGGCGACGGCGGAGATGGCCTTGCAGAAGTCTATTGGGCTGGAAATGATCGCCGTTTCCGCTGAAACGCCGCCGGGTGCCGCCATAAATGCAGCCGTCGAAAGGCATGTGACCAGCAGGCAGACAGTGCCGAAACAAACGGAGCGCGCGTTTACCATCGTTCTTTTCCTCGATCCTCGATCCTCGATCATCTGATCGTCCCGATATCCGAAAGACCGTCCGGGCATCACCGAAATGCTCAGGAGAGTTCCTCAAGCGGGATGTCGAACGGTTCTTTCTGAAAGGGGATGGCTACGCGGCGCTTCGACTCCTCGCTGTCCAGCTGGTTGGCCAGCGTCTTTGAAAAACGTCTGCCGATCGGGCACTTGCGGCATATATCCAGACCGCTCCGGCGCGCCATCCCGTATTCGTCATTGGGGATCTTCAGATCGTCTTTCTGCGCCATGCGATAACGCAGGGCGCAAGCCCGCTTCGTAATGCGCAGGCTCCCAGGCTGCCGGGTGCACTGAATCACTTCCAGCTGGTATGGGCCTTGTTCCAAAACGGATTTGCGGACTGCCGACATGTTGCTCCTCCTTTTTTCGAGGTGAAAGCCTATCTTTCGCGAGACAGTATACAGATGGAGTATTTCAGCTGGATTGCCGAAAAATTACAATAGTGTAATATTCCATTATGGATGGCCATTTCTTTGCTCCCGTCCGCCGATGACGCGCGCGTTCAAGTCCAGGGGTTAGGCACGGATGGGCAGAGATATCGTAAAACAGGACCCTTTGTCCGTCCGGCTGTCGACCTGGATCCGTCCCTTGTGCGCTTCCACGATGGCCTTCACGAGGCTCAACCCCAGTCCGAGTCCTTTCTGGGAGCGGCTCTTGTCTCCTCTGTAGAGGCGGTCCCAGATCTTCGAGAGGTTTTCCTCAGGGATGCCGACGCCTGTGTCCGTGATGCCGATGACCATCTCATCGTTTTCGACCCGGGCCTCCAGGTGGATCTTCCCCCCATCGGGCGTGTACTTGAGGGCGTTGTCCAGGAGATTCGCCAGGGCCTGCCCGACCCGGGTCGGGTCGGCGGTCAGTACGAGGTCTTCCGGGGCGGAAACGCTTACCTCGATGCCTTTTTCTTCTGCGACGACTTCATAGAGTTCCACGATCCTT
Source organism: Desulfatiglans anilini DSM 4660 (assembly GCF_000422285.1). NCBI lineage: Bacteria > Pseudomonadati > Thermodesulfobacteriota > Desulfobacteria > Desulfatiglandales > Desulfatiglandaceae > Desulfatiglans > Desulfatiglans anilini. The sequence goes on along the minus strand of NZ_AULM01000004.1, from coordinate 32,945 downwards.
TCAATCAGTTCGTTCACACTGAAGGAGCGTTTCCTGAGCGCCATGGCGCCCGTCTCTGCCTCGGAGATATCCATCAGGGTGTTGAGCAGGGTCAGCACCTTTTCCGACTCCTCGACGCAGTCCGACAGGGCCTCGCGCAGGATGTCGGGGTCGCATGTCTCCCGGCGGAGGGCCATCTCGGCGATGCCCCGCAGCCGGGTCATCGGTGTGCGCAGGTCGTGCGCCACATGGTCGAGAGAGCCCCTCATCGCGAGGATGAGCGCCTCGATCCTCGAGAGCATTTCGTTGAAGAGGCGCACCAGTTCGTCGAGTTCGTCGTTGGAATGGGGACTGGGCACCCGGGCGGTCATGGTGTCGAGGTCGATGGAGCGGACCGTTTGGATCAGGTGGCGGATGGGCCTGAGCGCCCTGAAGGAAAAGGCGGCGCCGCCGATCAGGCCGAAAAGGACGAACGGGACGACGACGATCATGAAGGTCTTGCGGAAGCGCTGCAGCAGTTTGACCTGCTCTTCGGCGGTCTTCCCGACCTGGAGCCAGTTCCCGTCGGGGAGCCGCACCCGGGCGAGCTCGAGGTAATTGGGGCCGCCGCTGGATGGAGGCAGGCGGAACCATTCCTCGATCGAGGAGGGATCGGTGCTCTCGAGCCGTTTGATGTCGAAATCGGCCCACTGATAGGGGATGTTCAGAAAGAGGGTCGTGTTCCGCGGGTCGGCGATGCGGATGAAAAACCGGTCCTCCTGCGCGAATTTCTTTTCGACGCGGTTTTCCTGCTCGATGAGGGTCGCGCCTCCCGCTTGATAGAGGGAAATCAGTTTGAGCATCTGGGAGTTGATGGAGGCCTGGTTCTGCGCGCGGTAGCTGGCATTCAGGAAGAAATAGGTCAGCACGAAGAGGCAGAAGGAACTCAGGATGAAGACGGTCGAATACCAGGCCGTCAGCCTGAAGCCGATCGTCCGGGTGATCCTACGCATCCGGTCTAAAAACATAGCCTACGCCCCGAATCGTCTGGATCGATTTTTTCTGGAAATCCTTGTCGATCTTGTTTCGCAGCCTGCAGACCAGCACGTCGACCACGTTGGTCTGGGGGTCGAAGCTGTAGTCCCAGACGTGCTGCAGGATCATGGTCTTGGAGACTACCTTGTCCGCGTTGCGCATGAGGTATTCGAGGAGGCTGAATTCCCTGGGCTGAAGGTCGATCTTCTGGTTGTCGCGGCAGACCTCCCGTTTGAGGAGGTCCACGGATATCCCGCCCATCGAGAGCGAAGAGGCCTCCGAATGCCCGCCGGCCCGCCGGAGGAGGGCCTGCACCCGGGCGAGGAGCTCCGTGAAGGCGAAGGGTTTGGTCAGGTAGTCGTCGCCGCCGGTCTGCAGCCCGCGCACGCGGTCATCCACCGAGCGCTTGGCGCTTAGAATGATGACAGGGGTGTTGAGCCCCTCCGCGCGGATCTTTTCGATCAGGGAAAGGCCGTCGAGGTGCGGCAGCATGATATCGATGACCGCGGCATCGTAGTCTTCGGTCAGGGCCAGATCGAGCCCGGCCAGGCCGTCGGGCGCCGTGTCCACTGCAAACCCGGCTTCCTTGAATCCTTTGGCGATAAAGCCGGCGATCTTTTCATCATCTTCAACGACCAGTATGCGCATGAACCGTCCTTGCTGTGCATCCCTCCAGGGGCCTGCCCCGATTCCCGGCGCATGGAGGCGCACGGTTTGGAGGATGGCCCCCCCTGCAGACACCTCTTCATGAGGTGGCCTTTGGAGGGGGATGTGTGGTATTCATGACAAGAAGCGAACCGCTCGGGACCGTCTCCGATAGGGAAACGATCTTACCGCCGATCCCGGTGTCAAACTTCAGCCTCGCTTGTGGGCCGACCTGCAGACCGACTCCGGGCAGGCGCCCGATCTGCTTCACAGCGGCCGCGCCGGGTCCGCCGCGCAGCACCGGGGGTGGGCATCGCAGCGGATGAAGCCGCCTCCCTTTTCCGGATCGAAAGGAAAAAGGAATTTTATATGTTAAACTAATTACAAATGATCGAGGATCAAGATCCAATACAAATAATCGTGGATAGAGATCCACCCCGCTTTATCTCGGGTCCCGGATGCGGTAGGCCGTTCCGGGGCATTTTTGGGCCTTTTGCAAGAATCGGGGAGTTCTGATCGTGAGAGAGAGGCTTGGTTTCATCCTTTCCCGTCTGTACCGGCGGACAGGCGCCTTGCCGCCGCTGAGCGGCATCGACGCAGACGCACAGTTCAGGCCGGAGGAGCGGGATGCGGAGGCGGCGGGCAGGAATCTAAACGCCGCTTTTCTGATCCGCCTCTGCGGAAGGCAGGGAGAGCCGCAGCGCAGCCGCGCACGCGCCTGGTTTGCGCAGCTTGCCGGGGATCCACGTTGGGCGCCCGTCGCGGACTTCTACGAAAAGGCGTTGAAGCGGCTCCCCCTCGAACTCGACGATGCCATCCGGCGCAGCGGCGGAGGGTTCGGAGAGGAGATCGCCCGTCTGAACGGCCTGGCCGCGAATGCAGGCGAGGCCTTCAGCGGCCTCGATGCCCTGGAGGCATGCTGGCGGGTTTTTTTTCCTGAGGGGGTGGAGTCGCTGAAGGACGCGGCGCGCGCCGTCGAAGACCTTCGCGGGGTGCGGACGATCGCCCTGACCGGCCTCAATGAACGGCCCATTGAACGTCCGGTGAGCGAGGTCCTCTTCGCCTCGAATGTCCTTCTGACAAGGCCATCGGGGGAGCCGCACTGCAGCGCCCGGATCCGGGAGCGGCTGGCGGAGCTCCGGGACGAACCGCAGCTCTTCTGGTACGATCATCCCATGCCGATCGGGGTCGATCCTGAACAGAGCGAGGTGATCTACGGGCTTCGGGCGCTCGACCAGGCCGTGGCCTTCGAGAAGGGGCAGGGGGTCGCCTCGCCCGACGAACGCCTGAGCTGTGTCCTTTCGGTTTCCGTGACCCACGAGGGGCTCGCCTCGCTCGCGCGGGAGGTTCTCGAAGAGTCACTGCGGGAAGGCCTCGACGGGCTGCCGCATCTCCGGGTCTACGCCCTGACGGAGGCGGACGCCGAAAGGCTTTTTGCAGCGGTCCTGGCGCCGGCCGCCGAGCGGTATCGGGGGGGCGCCGATCTCGATGCCCTGCGGGCGGTTTACGGGGTGAACGGCGAATACGGCCGCCACTACACGTTTCTGCGCGCCCTGGCGGCCTTCTGGCATGTCCTCATCGATCGCCGCGTGAGGGCGACCTTCAAGATCGACCTCGACCAGGTTTTCCCGCAGGAGCAGTTGCTCAGGGAGACCGGATGCTCGGCGTTCGCCCACCTGAAGACCCCCCTGTGGGGCGCCGCGGGCATCGACGCCCGGGGGGAGAAGGTCCGCCTGGGGCTGATCGCCGGGGCCCTGGTCAATGCCGAGGATGCCCACCGGTCGCTTTTCGAGCCCGATGTGCCCATGCCGGAGACATCCGCCCTGAGAGGGGACGAGTGGATCTTCTGCAGCGCCCTGCCCCAGGCCGTGTCCACCCGGGCTGAGATGTTGGCGCGCTATGACCGGGAGGACCTCGACGGCCGCAGAACCTGCATCCAGCGCATCCATGTGACCGGCGGGACCTGCGGCGCATGGATCGAGGATTTGCGGCGCCACCGTCCCTTTACGCCGACCTTCATCGGGAGGGCGGAAGACCAGGCTTATCTCTTGTCCTGCCTTTTCGCATCAGGCGGGGAGTTTCTCCGCTATGTCCACAAGCCGGGTCTCATCATGCGCCACGACAAAGCGGTCTTTGCCGCCGAGGCCGTTCGCGCCGCGGCTGCCGGCAAGCAGGTGGGCGATTACATCCGGATGCTGCTCTTCACGGAATACGCGAGGGCGCTTCCGTGGCCGGTGGAAGAGACCAAGGGCGTGGTGGACCCCTTTACGGGCTGTTTCATATCCCGGATCCCCGTGACGGCGGCCGTCCTGCGGCTGGCCCTGAAGGCTGCGCGGATGTTCACGGAGGGGGATGCGAGGACCGCCTGCGAGCTCCTCGAGGGCGGTGCGGCCCGCCTCGCCCGATGGATGGGGGATCCGCCCGGGGGAGGGCGAAACTTCCTTGCCGAGCGGGTTGCGACGGAGAGGCGCGCCTGGAACGACTATTATGATCTCCTCGATGCGCTCGAGAAGGCCTTGGAGCAGGGGGATCCTTTTGCGCACCGTCTCGAGGCGGAGGCGCGCAGGATCATGGAAGGGTGCGAGCTGCGGGCGTAGCGGCCGGACGGTGCGGCCCCTCGCTATCATCTCCGATTTACTTGTATTTCAGGATTGACACAACCGGGCGGATTCCGTAGATTGTGTCCATTCATAAGGGTTTTCCCGTAAAATCCGGGCTTCGGATGGAGACGGGATTGTGTCCGTGGAGGCCGTCGGCGATCCTGCGATGCGGGATGCGGCGGCGGCGGTGTCGACGCGGCGCTTCAAGCGGTCGGCCGAGGGTTCGAAGGTTTGCCTGGGGGCGTGAAGGCCCCTTCTTGTCCGTTGGTCTGCAAGGAGAACCATGCAAATCACATTCTGGGGAACGAGGGGGTCCATCGCTGCGCCCGGCCGGGATACCGTCGTTTTTGGAGGCAACACCTGCTGCGTGGAAGTGACCACGGCCGGCGGGCGGACTATCGTCATTGACGCCGGTTCGGGCATCCGGCCCCTGGGGGAGAAGCTTGCCTCCCGGGAAGGGGGGCATGAAGTCCTTCTTCTGATGACGCACAACCACTGGGATCACGTTCAGGGGTTTCCGTTTTTCAAGCCGGCCTACCTCAAGGAGTGGACCATCAGGGTGGACGGTTTCCACTCCTGCATGAAGGGGCTGCGGGCCATTTTCGACAACCGGATGGGCGACGGGTTCTTTCCGATCGCCTTCGAGGCGTTGAAGGCGGACATCCGCTTCATCGACCGGATTGGCAAGGGGCCTCTCGTGTGGGATGACGTGGTGATCGATGCCATGCCGCTTCAGCATCCGCAGGGCGGCGTGGGATTCCGGTTCAGGGAGGACGGGCGGAGCTTTGTCTTCCTGACGGACAACGAACTGCGCGAAGACGCCTGGGCAGGAAGGAAGCCTTCCGACTATGTGCGCTTCTGCCGGGAGGCGGATCTGCTGGTTCATGACGCCCAGTACACACCGGCCGAGCATGCGGAACGTTGCGGGTGGGGGCATTCGGACCATGCCGCCGTGGTCGACCTTGCGATAGAGGCCGGGACGAAGAGGCTGCTTTTCTTTCATCACGATCCCGGACGGGCGGATGCGGAGTTGTCAGCGATTTTAGATGATTCCCGGCGCTTCCTCCGCGACCGGGGGGCCGGCACTGAAATCGACGCCGCCAGAGAGGGCGCGCACGTGCGGGTCGGGGTGTAGAGCCTCCTCGGCTGCTTCGGGGCCGGGTCTGTGAAGGGCGTGCGTCACCGGGTTCGGGAGACGTGTCCGCGCTGGATGAACAGGTCCGGATGAACGCCATCTTGAAGAGGTGGATGGAGGTGAAGGGGACTTGGTTGAGGGTGGACCGCGGGATCTGATCCTTGTTCTTGGCGGGGCGAGGAGCGGCAAGAGCCGGTGGGCTCAGGGGCACGTCGAAAGCTGTTCCAGGGCGCCGCTCTACATTGCGACCGCCGAGGTGTCCGACGATGAGATGGCCGAACGCATCCGCCTGCACCAGGAGGCCCGCGGCGCCCGCTGGCGCCTGATCGAAGAGCCGCTGGAGCTCGAACGGGCGATCCGTTCGGCGCCGCCGGAGGTCGACGGCATCCTGATCGACTGCCTCACCGTCTGGCTCAGCAACGTCCTCCTCAAGAAGGGCGAAGATGCAGTCCCGGCTTACGAGGCCCGGCTGATGCAGGCCCTGGAGGAGCGGTCCTGCCTCGTTGCGGCCGTTGCAAACGAAGTGGGGATGAGCGTGGTGCCCGCGCACCCCCTGGGGCGTCTTTTCCGGGACCTGGCGGGCTGGTTGAATCAGCGCGTCGCCGCGGCGGCCGACCGGGTGGTGCTGACGGTGGCCGGGCTGCCGCTGGTGCTCAAAGGGGCCGGCAAGGTGGCCGTTCCGCCGCCCTTCGGCCTTGGAGACCGTTGAACGCGGGACGGAAGGGGCGGTTCTTCCGTCCCTGACGTTGCGCCTGCAATGCAGGTGTCCATCGGCTCTCTTGTGAGGGGGCCTTGCGGGCGGGCCTGCCTTGCGCCGGTATGCAGCTCGGCGCCGGCATGGAGAAAACATCCATCCTTGGATGGAGAGTCTGATAGCCGGGGCGGTGAACCCCCGGCTAAAAACGAAAGGAAGGAACCATGTTCAAATTGATCAGGATGGATCAGGCGGGCGGGGAACGGAAACCCGGTCTCCGGATCGACATCGATATTGCGGTGGGCGGAAAGGCGATGCCTTGCCCCTGCACCGAGACCTGTTTTGACGAGCGGTCTTTCGCCGCCGAGATCAAGGCCCTCCAGGATGCGCTGGACGGGCTTCTCAAAGAGGGCACGCGGTTCCTCTCCGGCGCGGCCAAGAGCGGTGCGGCCGGGCTGAATCCCCAGGATCCCCCTGAAAAGATCTGGGCCGCCCTCTCGAAGATGCCGGGCGAGGAGGATTTCATCCTGGCCTTCAACAGCCTCGACGATGCCAAACGGGCTGAGACATCCGAGTACATTCTCACGCAGTGCGGCATGTTCAGCGGCAAGGGCGCCGTCTTTTCGAAGCGCTTCAATCACGCCAGCGGTCTGCTGGAATAGCGGACGGCGCCGGTCCCGCCTGCAGAACCCTCCTGCGACGTTGTTGCCTTCCATGCCCTGCATGCTTACCTTGATCCCATCCGGAAAGCGCCTTTTTGGCCGATCTCGGCATCCAAGCGCGTGTTCACTTGCGGGGCGGCCGGTTGGCCGCCTGACCGCCAGCGCTTGATTTCCTTGATATTGAAAAAAACCGGGATCCCTCCGCGAAAAGGCGGGCCGGGCACGCGAAGCGTGTGAAGGGAAAGTCCTCATTTCCGGATGGGAAACCCGATGGCGATGGATCGTTTTCGGATAGATGCGAGTTGGTCGCATCCGGAAGACCACGGGCATGGATTTTCGAAACCACTGGAGCGCCGCCGCCCGGCGGCGACTTTATCCTTTCGGGAGGGTGATCGTATGAAAGGCATGGAATGGTACCTGATCATGAGCCTGTTTGCGGGGCTTTGCATGGTGTTGCTGGCGAACGGCCCGGGGCTGGCGGGGGGCGTGTCGGAGCGCCTGAAGAGGGCGACCTTCGCGGGCGGCTGCTTCTGGTGCATGGAAAAACCCTTCGAGGAGCTGCCCGGAGTCGCCTCCGTCATGCCGGGGTACGCTGGCGGCACGACGGAGGATCCGACCTACGAGACCTATGCCGAGGGCGGACACCTGGAGGTGATCGAGGTGCTCTACGATCCGGCGGTGGTCTCCTACGAGACGCTCCTGGAAGTTTTCTGGCGCCAGGTGGACCCCACGGACGCCAGGGGCCAGTTCGTCGATCGCGGGCCGCACTACGCGACGGCCGTCTTTTATCACGATGAAGACCAGAAGCGGGCGGCGGAGGCATCCAAGGCCGAACTGGAGCGGAGCGGGGTCTTCCGGAGGCCCATCGTGACGCCGATCCTGCCCGCCGGGAAATTCTACCCGGCCGAGGAGTACCACCAGGGCTATCACCGGAAAAACCCGGTCCACTACCGGTACTATCGCCAGGGATCGGGCCGGGACGCATTTCTCGAGGAGGTCTGGGGCGGGGACCCCGCGCCCTTGAGCGATGCCGAGCTGCGGAGGAAGCTCACGCCCCTTCAATACTCGGTCACCCGGGGAGAGGGCACGGAACCCCCGTTCGACAACGCCTATTGGGACAATCACCGCGAGGGGATCTATGTCGATGTCGTCTCGGGCGAGCCGCTCTTCAGCTCGCGCGACAAGTTCGATTCGGGCACCGGGTGGCCCAGTTTCACACAGCCCCTGGCGCCCGGGAACATTGTGGAAAGGGAAGACCGGAAGCTGTTCACCGTCCGGACCGAGGTGCGCAGCCGCCGGGCGGACTCTCATCTCGGGCACGTGTTCCCGGACGGCCCTCCGCCGACCGGTCTGCGCTACTGCCTCAATTCGGCGGCCCTGCGGTTCATCCCGGTCGAGGATCTCGAGAAGGAAGGGTACGGCGCATTTCTGCCGCTCTTCGACGAATAAGAACCCTTTTTCCGCCCATTCGCGGGGGGTTCCCGAATGTCGAGGACCGGCCCCGAACCGGTTTTCGGGGCCGGTTCGAACCCTTACAGTTCGATGGATTGGCCGGGTTCGAGCACGATCGCTTCGGTGGCCGTTTCCCGTTTGACCCGCTCGGCCCACTTCTGCGGGTCCTGGCGGATCACGTCGAACGTGTTGAAATGGATGGGGATGACCCGTTTCGGCTGGAGCAGCTTCACCGCCCGGAGGGCATCGTCGGGCCCCATGGTGAAGTTGTCTCCGATCGGCAGGATGGCCAGATCGAGGCCCTCCTCGCCGATGAGTTTCATGTCGTAGAAAAGACCCGTATCGCAGGCATGGTAAATCTTCCTGCCCTGAATGATCAGGAGGAAGCCGCAGGGGTTGCCGCCGTAGGTGCCGTCCGGCAGAACGGAGCCGTGGTGGGCGATCGTCAACTTGACGCGCCCCCATGGGAAGTCGAACCCTCCGCCGATGTGCATCGGGTGCGTGTTTTCGACGCCCTGGGAAGAGAGCCAGTTCTGGATCTCGAAATTGGAGATCGTCGTGGCCTGGGTGCGTTTCGCGATCGCCACGGCATCGCCCACATGGTCGCCGTGGCCGTGCGAGACCAGGATGAAGTCCGGGTTCAGCTGGTCCGCTGTGACGGGGGCTGTCGGGTTGCCGGTGATGAACGGATCGATGAGCAGTCTCGCGTCGCCGGTGTCTATCATGAAGCAGGCATGTCCGTACCAGGTCACTTTGATGGCCATTTTCAAACCTCCTGATCGTCAAGGATTGGTCGCCCAATCGGTTTTCATTGCCGCGTTCGCCTTGCGCTGCGCTCGGCGCGTTTCCAGAATGCCGAAGGCCCCGGGGCCCGGGCGTGAGATCGGAAACGGCACCCCGATTGAAGATACACCAGCAGCGGTTTTGATTCAAGCGGCGGAGGAAGGTTGCCGCTCCGGCAAGGGATGATCGTCGTTCTCCACCGGCGGCCGCCGTGTGAAAGCCGGTTGAATTGCCGTCGGGGAAAGTTTAGACTGATTCGATTGAAGGGTTGGAAAACCGCTTGCCTGGACTGCTCCATGAACGGGAGTGCCTCTCGAGCGCCGGAAGCGCGGAGAGGCATCGAGGGGCTGCCCTCGGTTTTCGGCGGGTGCGCGGGTGGAAACGGTTCGGGAGCCGCCGGGACAGGCCGGACCGCACGGAAACGCGGATAGAGCAGGGGTCGATGCCGCAGGCGCTATACAGGATGTCGAAGGGTTCGAAGGTCTGGACGACGCGGGCGGCCGAGGTCCTGGCGTGGTTCTGCTGCCTGTTCGCCTTGGCGGCCTGCCAACCCTTCCGCCCGGATCCGAGGGCGCCTGAAAGCGGGCTTCTGCCGGAGCGCTACACGCTCGGCGAGGCCGTCGCAGCGCTGCCTGGCCGCTGGTGGGAGAGCTTCGAGGATCCTGAACTGAACGCCTTGGTGGAAGGGGCTCTGGCCGCGAACCCGACGCTGCGGCAGGCCTGGGCGAGGCTCGATCAGGCCCGGGCGGTGGCGGTGCAGGCCGGCTCCAGCCTTTACCCGGACCTGACGGTGAGTGCGGGCGCCGGGTATTCCCATGCCCACGGCGAGCGCAGCGGCGCCTTGCGCACCAGCGGCGACGATTATTCCCTCGGGGCTATGAGCCGCTACGAGGTCGATCTGTGGGGAAAGATCCGGTCCGAGCGTGAAGCCGCTCTCCTGCAGGTGGATGCGACACGGGAGGATGTCCACGCGGCCGCCATGACGCTTGCTGCGGAGGTGACCCGGCTCTGGGCGGCCGTGATTGCGCAGCGGATGCAGCGGGAGCTTCTCGATGAGCAGCTGCGGATTAACCGGATCTATCTCGAACTGGTGAATCTGCGCTTCCGCATGGCGCTCGGTTCCGCCCTCGATGTCTATCAGCAGCAGCAGATCATCGATCGCGTCCGGGCCGAGATCCCGCTCGTGGAAGAGCAGGAGCGTTTGAGTCTGAACCAGTTGGCGGTGCTCCTCGGAAAGGCGCCGGGTGCCGCGATGGAGATCGGCCGCAAGGGCCTGCCCGCGCCGTCTTCGGTCCCGGCCACCGGGCTACCGGCTGATCTTCTGGCGGCGCGCCCGGATGTCCGCGCCTCCATGCTGCGGCTCGAAGCGTCGGACTGGCAGGTGGCGGCCGCGCGCGCCGACAGGCTGCCGAACCTGACCCTGAGGGCCGACTTCACCTTTGGTTCCGACGACCTCAACCGGCTCTTCGATCAATGGCTTTTCAGCCTGGCGGCGGACCTCGCGGCCCCCATCCTCGACGGACGGCGCCGCGCAGCTGAAGTGGACCGCACGCGTGCGGTCGTCGAGGAGGCGCTCGCCCGGCACAGGGAGGTCGTGCTGACGGCCGTCCGAGAGGTCGAGGACGCGCTCGTGACGGAGGCTGCCCTGCGGGAGCACATCGGCGCGGTGGAAAAACAGCTCGTGACGGCGGAGCGCGCTCTCAGGGAGGCGCAGGAGCGTTACCGGAAAGGGTTGAGCGATTATCTGCCCGTTTTGACGCAGATCCTGAGCACCCAGGAGCTCGAGTTGAATCTGATTAGGCGAAGGAGCGAACTTCTGACGGCAAGGGTCAATCTGTATCGCGCCCTTGGCGGGGGCTGGACGACGGACCTCGACCCTGACGAGGGGTTGAGAACGCAAGGCGCTGGAAAGGTTGACAGGCATGAGAGTTGAACCGACATCCGGGGAGGATCGGGGCGCATCGGCCCCGGGGGCGTCCAAGGCTGCTGCAGGGTCGCGGGGGCGGCTGGCGATCCGGGTATTTTTGCCGCTTCTGATCCTGGCCGCCGGGATTGCGGGCGCGACCTACATCAAGAACACCGCACCGAAGGCGCCCAGGAAGCCGCCAGAAGCGCATGCGCCCCTGGTGCAGGTGATGGATGTAAAGCCGTCGCGCGAACCGGTCATCCTGCCCGTTATGGGGACCGTGATCCCGGCGCGGGAGATCTCCCTCGAGGCCCGCGTGGCGGGCGAAGTGGTCTTCGTGGCGCCGAACTTCGTCGAGGGGGGGCGCTTCCGGGAAGGGGACGTCATCCTGCGGCTGGATGCGACCGACTACAAGCTTGCCGTGGCCCGCAGGGAAAGCGCCGTGGTCGATGCGCGCTATCAGCTGCGGGTCGAGGAAGGGCGGCAGGCCGTGGCGCGGCGCGAGTGGGAGATCCTCAACCAGGGCCGGCCGGCGGAGCCGTTGGACGAGGAGCTGGCGCTCAGGAAACCGCACCTGGCGAAGGCGAAGGCGGACCTCGAGGCTGTAGAGGCGGAGCTTTCCCAGGCGAAGCTCGACCTGGAGCGGACGGTCGTCCGCTCCCCGTTCAATGCGGTGGTCCGTGCGAGAAGCGTCTCCATTGGATCGCAGGTGTCGGCGCAGGAGGAGTTGGCACGGCTCGTCGGGACGGATGTCTACTGGGTGCAGGTCTCGGTTCCGGTCGACCGGCTGAAGTGGATCGACTTTCCGGGGAAGGACAGAGAACGTGGGTCTGCGGCCAAAGTGAGCTATTCGGGCGGCTACGAGCGGGAGGCTTGGGTCCTCCGGCTTCTGAGCGACCTCGACGCCGAGGGCCGGATGGCGCGCGTTCTGCTGGTTGTCCATGATCCCCTCGACCTGGAGGGCGGTGCAGAGCGCAGACCGCCTCTTCTGATCGGGGAGTACGTGCGGGCCGAGATTGTCGGCAATGAGCTTGCGGAGGTCGTGCGCATCCCCCGGTCCGCCCTGCGGGACGGGGATCAGGTGTGGCTGGTGGGCGAGGACGGGCTGATGGAGGTCAGGCGGGTGCGGACGATCTGGCGCGAGGCCGACTTCGTTTTGGTGGATGGGGGCTTGAGCGAGGGGGGCCGGTTGATCGTTTCCGACTTGGCCTCCGGGGTGCCGGGGATGGCGGTCAGGGTGGAAGAGGGGCGGGGGGATGCCTCCGGGAAGGCTCGAAGCGAGGAATGACGCCGGGATGAGTCCGAAGATGACGGAAGACCTGGATCCTACGACGAAGCGCGGCCCGATCGCCTACATGGCGCACAACCATGTCGCCGCCAACCTGCTGATGGTGGTCTTCCTCGTGGGCGGCCTGATCTGGGGCCGCCAAATCAAGCAGGAGGTCTTCCCGGACTTCGATCTGGACATCGTGACCGTGAGCGTGCTCTATCCCGGTGCGAGCCCCGAGGAGGTCGAACAGGGGATCGTTCTTGCAGTCGAAGAGGCGGTCCTCGGGCTCGACGGGGTCGACAAGGTGACGGCCACGGCCCGGGAGGGCGTCGGCACGGTGACCATCGAGGTCCTCGTGGGTGCCGACATCCAGAAACTTGCCCAGGACGTCCAGAACGAGGTCGACCGCATCACGTCGTTCCCCGAGGAGGCCGAGGAGCCGCGTGTGGAAATCGCCACCCGGCGCCGTGAGGTCGTCACCCTGATCATATACGGCGAGCAGGAAGAGCGCGTCCTTCGGGATGCGGCCGAGAAGATTCGGGACGGTCTCCTGCAGGAGCCGGGGATCACCCAGGTCGAGCTTTCGGGCGCGCGCAATCTCGAGATCAGTATCGAGGTCCCGCAGCAGAACCTGCGCAACTACAACCTCACCCTGGAGGAGGTGGCCCGCCGGGTGCGAACGGCCGCAGTGGAGGTGGCGGGCGGCGGGGTCAAGACCGAAGGGGGCGAGATCCTCGTCCGGATGAAGGAGCGGCGCGACTGGGGGCGCGAGTTTGCCCGCATCCCCGTGATCACCACCAACGACGGGACGCAGGTGCGGCTCGAAGACATCGCCGTGATCATCGACGGCTTCGAGGACACCGACTATTACGCGACCTACGACGGGAAACCGGCGATCATGGTGGCCGCTTACCGCGTGGGGGACCAGACGCCGATCAGCGTCTCCTCGGCTGTGAACAGCTTTCTGGACCGCTATCGTCCCAGCCTCGCGCCCGGCCTTTCCATCGCCGTCCTCAATGACCGCTCGGACATCTACCGTCAACGCCTCGAACTGCTTCTGACCAACGGCCTGATCGGGCTCAGCCTGGTTTTCCTGTTGCTGGGCGTATTCCTCGAGGCGCGCCTGGCCTTCTGGGTGGCGCTGGGCATCCCGATCTCATTCTTGGGGGGCCTCTTGTTTCTGCCGACCCTGGGCGTAAGCATCAACATGATGTCCATGTTCGCGTTCATCGTGGCCCTGGGCATTGTGGTGGACGATGCGATCGTTGTCGGGGAAAACGTCTACCATAACCGCCAGGAAGGGATGCCCATGATGGCGGCGGCGGTCCAAGGCGCGCGGGAGGTGTCCATGCCCGTGACGTTCAGCATCCTGACGAACGTCGTGGCCTTTCTGCCGCTCGCTTTCGTCCCGGGTATCATCGGGAAGATCTTCATGACGATTCCGCTTGTCGTCATCACGGTGTTCATCGTCTCCCTGGTGGAGAGTCTGCTGATCCTGCCGGCCCACCTCGGCCACCAGCGTCAGCGCGCACCGAAAGGCTTCTTCGGGTGGTTTCACGACCGGCAGCAGGGCTTCAGCGCGTGGTTTTCGAGGAATGTGCGGGACCGGTACGGGCCGTTTGTGGACGCGGCCCTGAGAAACCGCTACCTGACGCTGGCTGTCGGGGCGGCGGTTCTCCTGCTGACGGTCAGCTATATCATGAGCGGGCGGATGGGGATGACCCTTTTCCCCAAGATCGAAGCGGACTACGCCTTTGTTGAGGCGGCGCTGCCTTACGGATCCGCGGTGTCGCGGACCGAGGCCGTGCGCGACCACCTGATTCGGGCGGCGCGCGAGGTGGCGGAGGAAAATGGCGGCGACCGGCTCGTGGAAGGGATCTATGCCGAGATCGGCAGCAGCGACGAGGGCGTGGGCGGCGGACATTCGCTCCAGGTCCGCGTGTATCTAACGGACCCCGAGGTCCGCCCGATCTCGACGGCCCGGTTCATCGAAGAGTGGCGGAAGAAGGTGGGTGAGATCGCCGGGCTCGAAAGCCTGTCCCTCCAGTCCGACCGGGGAGGGCCCGGTTCGGGGGCGGCCCTCACCGTCGAATTGACCCACCCGGATCTCGGGGTCCTCGAAAAGGCCGGGGAAGACCTGGCGGACGCCCTGCAGGGTTTCGCAATCGTCAAGGACATCGATGACGGGTTTTCGCCCGGGAAGCAGCAGCTGGATTTCACGGTCCGGCCGGAAGGGAGAGCGCTCGGTCTGACGGCCCAGGAAGTGGCCCGGCAGGTGCGCAACGCCTTCTACGGGGCCGAGGTCCTGCGCCAGCAGAGGGGCAGGAACGAGGTCAAGGTGATGGTGCGACTGCCGCTCGAGGAGCGCGTCTCGGAGTACAACATCGAGGAACTGATGCTGCGGACTCCGAACGGCGGCGCCGAGGTGCCCCTTCGCCAGGCGGTGGACGTCGAGCGCGGCCGGGCCTATACGGAGATCGACCGGCGCGCCGGTAGGCGTGTGATCTACGTGACGGCGGACGTGGAGCCGCAGAGCCAGGCGGGCTGGGTCCTGAACGCCGTCAAGGCCGATACGCTGCCGATGCTGATGGACCGGTATCCAGGGCTGCGCTACAGCCTCGAGGGAAAACAGGCGGACATGACCGAGAGCATGCAGAGCCTGGTGCAGGGTCTGCTGCTGGCCATGCTGGCGATCTACGCCCTCCTTGCCGTCCCGTTCAAGAGCTATGTCCAGCCGGCGATCGTGATGGTGAGCATCCCCTTCGGCATCGTCGGGGCGGTGCTGGGGCACATGCTCATGGGCTACAGCCTGAGCGTCATGAGCATGTTCGGCGTCGTCGCCCTCTCGGGCGTCGTCGTGAACGACTCCCTCGTTCTGATCGAATACACCAACCGGCTGCGCCGGGCGGGGGCATCCGCCCATGACGCGGTTCAGGCGGCCGGCATCCAGCGTTTCCGGCCGATCCTCCTGACGACGCTGACCACCTTCGGCGGTTTGGCCCCTATGATTTTCGAGACCTCCAGACAGGCTCGCTTCATGATACCGATGGCCATCTCTCTCGGGTTTGGCATCGTCTTCGCGACGTTCATCACCCTCATCCTGGTGCCTTGCCTCTATATGATTGTCGATGATGTGGTCCGGCTTTTCAGCCCGGCGCGCCGGGCACCGGAAGGGCGCCTCGAGCCCGAGTCCCCTGCGGATTCACGCCCCGGGCTGGGCGCGTAGCACATTCGTCGAAATTGAGCCCGCCGCCGAACGACACCGGTCCGCCGCACTGTTCCCATCGATCCTGCCGGTTCGGTTCCCCAGTGATGAATTTCTTGCCTGGACAGGACCCGCGGCGTCGGTCTATAAATCAGCGGATTCCCCCGATCGTTGCCGGTTTCCATCCGGCAAGAGGTTTCCCAGCCGGTATCGACATGGATTTGGACGTTTGCCTGCACGGCGGTCTGTGAGGTTGGCTCCACACGGAAGGACGATTTCCTGCAATGCGACCGGAGCGGGAGCCGCCGCGTGTGAAAGGATCAGGATCTATCCCGCAAGGATGGGACTGGGAGGGGAAGCTGATGGACACGAATCACATTTTCCAGGTTGATTATCTGTCGATGCTCGATATACATATCCGGAGGGACACGGTTGGAAAAGAAAGGGACAAGCCATGAAAACGAGACTCTCCATCCTCTGTGACAATTGCATCCTGGGCTCGGGCTTCATTGGGGAGCATGGGTTCAGCGTCCTGATCGAACGCGACGGGGAACGCTCCCTCTTCGACACGGGGCCGGGCCTTTCGCTGCCCCTCAATCTGAAGCGCTTCAAGACCGACCTGAAAGGCCTCTCCAGGATCTTCATCAGCCATGGACACTACGACCACACGGGGGGGCTCGAATACGCCGTCGGCCAGGCCGGACCCGTCGAGATCGTCGCGCACCCCGATGTCTTCGCCCGCCACATGGTGGAGGACCCGTCTCGCGGCGACACCGCACCCCGCTACATCGGCTGCCCGTTCACGCGCGAGAGCCTGGAGGCGAAAGGCGCCCGATTCCGCTTTCTGGACCACACCGAGGAAGCGGCCCCCGGCATCTGGTTCCTGGCCGGACTGAACCCGCCGGTCGAGCGGCGGCCGAAGGACGACCGGCTCCTCCTCGAACAGGAAGGCGGGATTGGCCCCGATCTCATCCCGGACGATGCAAGCCTCCTGATCCAGACGGACACGGGCCCGATCCTGCTGCTCGGCTGCGCCCATGCCGGGGTGCTCAACATCCTCGATTACCTGGAGCATGACATGGGGATCCATCAACTCCACGCCATTCTCGGCGGCACCCACCTTATGTTCTACGGGCCCGAGATGGTCCCGGCCTTCGCCGAAAGGATCCGACAGTTTTCCGTGTCCCTTCTGGCGGTCTCGCACTGCACCGGCCTCGGCCCAACGCTCGAACTGGCCCGCCTCCTCGGCGACCGCTTCACCATCGCCGCCGTAGGGCGCGTCTTCGACTTTTAAAGAACCAGGGAAGTCGGCTGCAAGGTCCGTTCAGCCGGGCTCAGGGTTCACCGGTCGTGGCGCACAATTTCAGGCCAAGCGCCCTGACGACCTTCATGACCGTGGCGAATTCGGGGTTCCCTTCGGGCGACAATGCCTTGTAGAGACTTTCGCGGCCAAGTCCCGTCTCACGTGCGATATCAGCCATTCCTTTGGCGCGCGCGATGTCCCCCAAAGCAGCCGCAGCAAGGGCAGGGTCACCGTCTTCCAGGGCAGCCTCCAGATAGGCGGCCATGTCCTCTTTGCTTTCTAAATGTTCTGCAGCATCCCAGGGTCGCGTTTTGGTTTTCTTGGGCATACCAGCCTCCTAAAGTTCTCTTGCCTGTTCCAACGCTGTCTTGATGTCTCGATTCTGACTGTGCTTATCGCCGCCGGCGAGCAGGATCACAACCGTCTCTCCGTGCCGGGTACAATAGATTCGATAGCCGGGATCGTAGTCGAGACGCCCTCTCCCACTGGTTTCACGTCACCGGGGTTGCCCGATGTCAATCGACGAATGCGCGTATTGATCCGAGCCCGCGCTTGCCGATCTCGCAGGCGCTTGAACCATTCAGCCTGCTCATCGGTTTCGCGGACTTCGATCATGAATCGAGAGTATCCTATAGAATACAAAAATGCACCAAAGGTCTTGCCCCTCTAAAGAACTCATTTTTTGCAAACTTGGGTAACAGCTGGTCCGTTGCCGGTTTGCCGCTGCCGCCACGGGTTGGCACAGGCCGGACTTCGTCAGCCTGATGAGGAGCGGGTCCGATGCGGTTGATGAAGAGCATGGCCCGAACCTGGCAGCCGCTGTTGCGGCGGCCGATGACCAGGACACCGTTCCGTCGGGCTTCAGCAAGATGGATGACAAGCCGGTCCATTGACAAGGCAGCATGCAGCGATTCCCAGGAGTGGCAGCAGGAAAAATCCCCGTGTGAACGCCTGTCCACGTGCCCGGAGGAATATCGGCGGGACTTCCTTACAAGTCGGAACTCTGTTATAGTCCAGAGATCGTCCCACGTATAAACTGAGTTTGGCCTCACCTGAAATGGATGATTCAGGCCCATTTCCTTTGGTCCAAATGGCCAAAATTCACAGTCTTCCGAATTCGAATCTTCCTGAAGGCTCCATCGATATCCAAGGGGCCGCAAACACCTGGCGAAATCAATCGCCGGCAGGACTTGACCGGACACGACTGATTTTCGATTTATTTCATCCTCGAAAAAGAGACTTCTAATCAGATAATGATTCAGTGGCGATCCAGGTGACCAGACAATGATTGGCACCTATTCTTACCGTCCGGATATCTGGCCGGCAGTGACGACACTCGTCCTGGTGGTTTATCTCGGCGTGTACAGTTGGCGCCGCCGTGAGATACCTGCCGCCAGGCCGTTTACCGTGGCATGCTTTCTAGGTGCCCTTTGGGCTTTTGGGACAATCCTGGAACTCTCAGCAGTGGATTTTTCGTCGAAGGTTTTCTGGGTAAAGTTCCAGGCAGTCTGGCAACTTCCGGTTGCAGCTACGATCATCTGTTTTGTTCTGCAATATGCGGGCCTTGGACGATGGTTAACTCGTCGCAATTATATTCTTCTATTCTTGTTTCCTTTGCTGTGTGTCCTGATGATGGTGACCAACAATCTCCACCACCTCATTTGGACCGAATTCAGGTTGAACGGCTATGTCACTGTGTCCCCCGGCGAAGTTTTCTGGATTTTTGTCAGTTACGGCATTCTTATCGTTCTCTTTAATGTTGCGGTTCTTGTCTGGCTGGCCATTCGTTCACCCGGGCACCGTTGGCCGGTGGCAATCATGCTCGCGGGCCAAATGATAGGACGCCTCGCATATACATTGGACAAGCTTGATTCTTCTAGTCTGATCGGGCCGGGAGAGTCGGTGTTTTTCGTGGTGGGGGTGGCGTCGGTGGCGTATGCTCTGGCCTTTCTGAGGTTCCACGCAATCGATCCGGTTGCAGCGGCGCGGAACGCCGTTCTTCACCAGATGGACGAAGGGTTGTTCGTGCTCGATCTGGACGGACGTATCGTGGACGTGAACCCCATGGCCGCAGCGATATTGGGAACCCCTGAGCGCACTCTGCGGGGAAAGCCCCTCACAGAGGTCATGCCGGTCGATCCGGGGTTTTTGAAACAGCCGGAAAATGAGGAAGGAGGCTCGACAGAAATAATCGTGGGAAAGGATGCATCTGCGCGGCACTACCACCTGAATCTGACAAATTTGAAAGGGCGACAGGGAGAGGTCATTGGCCAGTTGCTCTTGTTACGCGATGTGACCGGGCAGAAGCGAGCGCAAGCCAATCTCCTGGACCAGCAAAGAGTCGTCGCCACACTGCAAGAGCGCGATCATCTGGCCCGCGAGCTCCATGACGGGATCGGTCAGATCCTTGGCTATGTGAGCATGCAGGTACAAACCGCTCGCAAATGGCTCCGTGACGGCAACCAGGAAAAAGCCGAGTCTCTCCTGGGACGGATTGCGGAAGTATCCAAGGATGCACATGCCGAAGTGCGGGAATCAATCCTGAGCCTGCGGATCGGCCCCGACCAGAACTGGTCTTTGATTCCTGCTCTCAAAAAATACATCGACAGATTCCAGGCCAACTACGGCATTCGAACCGAGCTCTCGATTTCCGACAGGATGGGAGACACGACCTTCCTTCCCGCAGCAGAAGTTCAAGTATTCCGCGTGATCCAGGAAGCCATGACCAACTGCCGCAAGCACAGCGGTGCCCATAGTTTGAAAGTGGACATCGCGTTGGCCGGAAGCAGGGCACTCGTCACCATAAGCGACGATGGACAGGGATTCGATGCCGGCCAGTTTGAACAGGGACAGAGCGGTCATTTTGGCCTGGGATTCATGCGGGAGAGAATGGAGCAGATCGGCGGTTCTCTGACGATTGACTCGATCCCTGGAAGCGGCACCATGCTGAAATTGGATGTGCCGATCCGGAAACAACCGGAGGACTCCCTATGAAAGTACTGCTGGTTGATGACAACCGGTTGATGCTGGAAGGTCTGCACAACCTGCTCGATGCCCACACGATCGAAGTGGCCGGTGTTGCCCATGACGGCCTGGATGCCGTCAAAATGGCGCGGGAGCTTGAACCCGACGTGATTTTGATGGATATCCGCATGCCCCGCTGTGACGGCCTGACCGCCACCCGCCTGATCAAGGCGGAAAACCCCGCGGCAAAGATCGTCATACTGACCACTTCCACCGAGGACGACGACCTGTTTGAGGCGATTAAATCAGGCGCCTGCGGCTACCTGCTCAAGAGCATTGACACGGATGCGCTGGTGCAGGCCCTCCATGAAGCCCGGCAGGGGACGCCTCCCTTTTCTCCCGGACTGGCCGTCAAGCTTCTGGAGGAGTTCAAGCGTGTCAGCAATCCCACCAATGAACCCCTTTCCTCAAAAAGTTCAGCGGAAAAGAACGAAGCTCCATCCTGGGGCAGATTAAACGCCCGGCAAATGCAAGTGCTGAGGCTCATCTCAGAGGGGCTCTCCTACAAAGAAGTCGGGGCACGATTGTTTTTGAGCGAACGTACGATCAAATACCACATGGGAGAGATCATGCACCGGCTGCACCTGGAAAACCGTGCGCAGGTTCTGGCCTTTGCCGGGCGCATGGGATTGACGTCCTACAAACCCACCGAATAACGCTTTTTGCCACCTGCACTGTCCCTAAGGTCAGTCTCCCACACTGTCCCTCAGTGCCGTCATTTTTTTTATAGACTGTACTTTAACTGTCCTTGGGGACATTGCGCAGAGATTTTTTCCCCACTACAATTGTTCCAAAAAGGGAAAGGATTTTATGAAAACGAACAAGCGGATTCTCCTTTACGGCAATTCGGTCATTCTTGGAACGCTTGGGATCAGCCTGGGACTCTGTTCGCAGTTTGAAGTGAAGAAACTGGCCCTTCCGCTGCAAGAAACGCAAATGTCTGATGCCGCCAAAACGGATATCCTTTTCTTCGACTTGGAAACCACCCATCCTGAAGCTGTTTTATCATGGCTGGAAACGAATCCCAAGCTTCAGTTGATTGGCATCAGCCCGGGCATCAATCTGGTTAAGGTCTGGTCTATCAGGGAATTGCGAGAGGTGTCCATGGAGGATTTGCTTAAAATGATAACGAGCGAGGCAAAGGATTCGCCGGTCGAACCAGGTGGCAATGAAGTTCGTCCTAGTGGAAGGTAGTTTACAAACAACGCAAATCTATCCAAAGCCGCACATTTACGTCCTAAGATTTAAAGAAAAAAAAAGGGGGTGGCCACAAACGCTCGAAAAAATAGGAATGCAGGGCTAGTCACGTCCACGAATGAGGTTTAATAACAATTGCAACTTGGTGTGAACAATAAATTGTGGAAGAGGTAGTAATAACAAAACACTTAATGGGGGAGGGTCAAAAAATGAATACGAAAAAAACTTTCACTATTGCGATAATTGCATTGCTCTCTATTGCAGTATTTAGTACCACCGCGTGGGCAAAAAAGGTAAAAACGGCTTGCCCTGCTGGGTTGACAGGAACATGGGTTGGTGCTGCAGGGGGTGATATACATTGGTTGGCAACTCACACATCAGACAGTTTGGACCCTACAAAGGGCGAAATGATAATGAACTGGACCTATATCAAATCTAGTTTTATTGGTAGTATTAATTCTGGATATATGCTAACTCCGGGGCATGGTGTCTGGCAATTGAATGGTGATGGCGATTATGATTATACATGGTATGCTTATGCCATTAATCGTGCTGATGGGAGTATAGGATGCACCATTAGGGTTAGTGGAGTCGCCATGCTAAAAGATTTTGATGACCTGACCGTCTCTAACTGCGACACAGCTGTCATCTACTACCATTTTGATATTGCGGAGGGAGAGGTTTTACCAATGAATTTGAGCACTGCTGAATTTACAACCTATGAGATAGGGGGTGCTTTGCAAGTGAGAGTTCCCTTGGTCGTAACTCCATTGCCGGAATAATAACCATAAATGAAATCTTATAAATCGGGTTGCCTGTCTTTAGATACAGGCAATCCGAAACAATAATTGGAAAAAAAGGTAAAGTGATATAAACACTCGTAGTGCAATTTACCGGCAGGTTCATTTATGGTCCTGCCTTTTTTGTTTTCAATCTTTTTACGAGGCGGCGCGGAATCGACATGGCGAAAAGTCACGCACCGGGACATCCTGAAAAGCGAGAGGGGCTCCCAGCACACCGGTAAGCCCCTCTAATAATTATCTTCTTCTGGTGGAGCTGATCGGGATCGAACCGACGACCTCATGACTGCCAGTCATGCGCTCTCCCAACTGAGCTACAGCCCCAAAGGATTGAAAGACTATAGCAAAGGCCGCAAAGGCCTGTCAATATCATATTGACAGGCCGGGGGCATTTTCCCTATAATCCCTATCATTCCTCCAAAACGCCGGAGTGGTGAAACTGGTAGACGCGCTGGACTCAAAATCCAGTGGACTTCCCGTCCGTGTCGGTTCGATTCCGACCTCCGGCACCAGTAGACTCAAGGGTTTGGGCTATGTGCTTGAACCCTTTTTGTGTTTTTGGAAGTGCAAAGACATCCCTGCAAATAGGCTTCTGAAATATACTATTGTTCTGCCCGGGTTCTTCTGTTATTCATTTACGCCAACCGGTCTTGGCGAAAAATTTTTCAAATCATTTTCTACGTTTGAAGGTGTTGCGAATGGGCCTAAAACCAGTGAACCCGATCTGAAATACCCTGATGATCCTTTTTCGCATTTGCCGGCTTGGGCAAAGCCGCATCCGTGTGCAAGAAATCATATCGCTGAGTGAGCTATGGACGTAACGCGACGCAAGTTTCTGCAGTTGAGCGGGACTGTGGCGGCTGGAGTGGCGATGGGCGGCCGCAAGGCCTTGGGTTCGCAGCAGCCCGCATCCGCCTCCGCCGACTGGCCCGACCGGACTGCGGGAACGGTGGCGACCTTCAGCATCTGCCCCTTTTGCGCCGTTGGCTGCGGGGTGATCTGCCACACGGATCCTCAAACCGGCCGGGTGGTCTACACCGAAGGGGACCCCGAACACCCGATCAACGCGGGCGCGCTCTGCGCGAAAGGCGCCGCCCTCGACCAGTTGGCCGCGAACGAGCGCCGCCTGACCCGCGTCCTTTATCGGGCGCCCTGCAGCGACCACTGGGAGACGAAAGACTGGGACTGGGCGCTCTCCACGATCGCCCGGCGGATCAAGAAGACCCGCGACGACGGCTTCGAATCGGTCGACCCCGACGGCTGGACCGTGAACCGCTGCGCCACGATCGCCTCGGTCGGCAGCGCCGCGCTCGACAACGAGGAGTGCTGGATCTACCAGGCCATGCTCCGCGCCCTCGGCCTGGTCTACATCGAGCACCAGGCCCGAATCTGACACAGCGCCACGGTGACGGCTCTGGCAGAGTCGTTCGGACGAGGCGCCATGACGAACCACTGGATCGACATCCGCAACAGCGATTGCATCCTCATCATGGGGAGCAATCCGGCCGAAAACCATCCCGTCGCCTTCAAATGGGTCGAGGCCGCGCGCGAACGGGGCGCCACGGTGATCCACGTGGACCCGCGCTTCACCAGGACCTCCAGCAAGGCGGACATCTACGCCCCGCTCCGCCCCGGGACCGACATCGCCTTCCTCGGCGGCATGATCCGCTTCATCCTTTCCGAAAACCGCTGCTTCCGGGATTACGTCGCCCACTACACGAATGCCGCCTGCCTCGTCAGCGAAAAGTTCGCGTTCCACGACGGCCTTTTCAGCGGCTTCGACCCCCGCGCCCGCGCCTACGACCGGAGCTTCTGGGCCTACGAGACGGACGCGGGCGGCGCCGTCCGGAAGGACCCTTCGTTATCCCATCCGCGCACCGTCTTCCAGCTCCTGAAGACCCATTTCGCGCGCTACACGCCCGAGAAGGTGAGCGCCGTCACCGGTACCCCCCGAGAGGATCTGCTCCGCGTCTACGAATGCGTTTCCGCCACCGGCAGGCCGGACCGGGCCGGCACCATCCTCTATGCCATGGGCTGGACCCAGCACACGGTGGGGGTCCAGAACATCCGCGCCATGTCGATCATCCAGCTCCTCCTCGGCAACATGGGGATGGCAGGCGGCGGGGTGAACGCCCTGCGCGGGGAGTCGAACGTGCAGGGTTCCACGGACCACGGGCTGCTCTATGGCGACTGGCCGGGATACCTTCCGGTCCCCAGGGCCACCATGGCGACCCTCTCCGACTACCTGAAGGAGAACACGCCGTCCTCCTCCGATCCCCTCAGCGCCAACTGGTGGCAAAACCGCCCGAAATACGTGGTCAGCTTCCTGAAGGCCCTCTTCGGCGAGGCGGCCACCCCCGAAAACGGCTTCTGCTATGCCTGGCTTCCGAAGCTCGCCGACAACCGGACATACACCTGGCTCGACCTCTTCGACGCCATGGACCGGGGAGAACTCCGCGGGTTCTTTGCCTGGGGCCAGAACCCGGCCTGCAGCGGGGCGGATGCCGGCCGCACCCGCGCGGCCATGGCCAAGCTCGATTGGATGGTGTCGGCGAATCTCTTCGAGACCGAGACCGCCGCCTTCTGGAAAGGTCCGGGTATGGACCCGCGCACCATTCGAACCGAGGTGTTTCTGCTCCCCTGCGCGGCCTCGATGGAGAAGGAGGGGTCCATCACCAACAGCGGCCGCTGGGCCCAGTGGCGCTGGAAGGCCCAGGAGCCGCCCGGAGAGGCCCGCAGCGACGGGGATATCCTGACCGAGCTCTTCGCCGCTGTCCGTGCGCTCTACCAAAGCGAGGGCGGCGTCTTCCCCGAGCCCATCACCCATCTCGCCTGGGATTACCGGACCGACGGCCGTTTCGATGCCCACAAGGTGGCGCGCGGCATCAACGGCTGTTTCACCAGCGATGCAACGATCCAGGGCGAGGCCTTTCAAAAGGGCGACCCGGTGCCCTCCTTCGTACTCCTCCAGGAGGACGGCTCGACGGCAAGCGGCAACTGGCTCTACTGCCAGAGCTACAACGCCGACGGCAACCAGATGGCCCGCCGCGGCAGGGAAGACCCAACCGGCATCGGCCTCTATCCGCAGTGGGCCTGGTCCTGGCCCATGAACCGGCGGATCCTTTACAACCGCGCCGCCGTTGACCTGCAGGGCCGCCCCTGGGACCGGCAGCGGCCCGTCATCCGGTTTGCCGGGGCGAGTGAAGGGGGCCGCTACGTCGCCAATCAATGGGAGGGGGATGTGCCGGACGGCGGCTGGTTTCCCATGCAGAACCCCGACGGGTCGTCGCGTGCCGACAGCCGCTACCCGTTCATCATGCGCGCCGATGGCCTTGGGGGCATCTTCGGCCCCGGATTGCTGGACGGGCCCTTTCCCGAGCACTATGAACCGGTCGAAGGACCGGCCGCGGCCAACCTGCTAAACACTCAGCAGGTGAACCCTCTTCTGCGCGCCTGCGATTTCGGCGGGCTGCGGCGGCCGGCCGCCGATCCGCGCTTCCCGATCGTCGCCACCACCTGCCGGGTGGCCGAGCACTGGCAGAGCGGCGCCATGAGCCGCTCCATGCCCTGGCTCCTCGAGGCCGAGCCGCAGATGTTCGTCGAGATGAGCCGGGAACTCGCCCGGGAAAAGGGCATCCGCAATGGGGAAAAAGTGGTGGTGGCCTCGGCCCGCGGCTCGCTCGAGGCCGTCGCGATGGTGACCTCGCGCCTCCGGCCGTTCAGGGTGAACGGCGCCGAGGTCCATGTGGTGGGGCTGCCCTGGCACTATGGCTGGCTCTGGCCCCATGCCGGCGGAGACAGCGCCAACCTCCTCACCCCGTCGGCCGGGGATCCGAACACCCGCATCCCGGAGACCAAGGCCTTCATGGTGAGTCTGCAGCGAAAGGACGGTTGATGCAATGGATGGGAAGGCTATGCTGATCGATACGACCCGCTGCACCGGGTGCCGAGCCTGCCAGGTCGCCTGCAAGAGCTGGAACCAGAACGGCGCCGATAGCCCCTCAAACCGCGGCAGCCATCAAAACCCGGGCGACCTGGACGGCCAGACCTTCAAACTGGTGCGGTTCAAGGAGCGTCCGGCCGAGGCGCCCAACAGCGCGCCCGTCTGGTACTTCTTTTCGGACCAGTGCCGGCATTGCCTCTCACCGGACTGCAAGGACGCGATTGAAGGGTATGTCTCGGGCGGCGTGATCCAGGACCTGGAGACCGGCGCCGTGGTCTACACGGAAAAGGCCCGTCTGGCGGCATTCCAGGATGTCCGGGACGTCTGCCCCTACGACATCCCCCGCCGGACCGCCGACGGGCGCATCGTCAAGTGCACCTTCTGCATCGACCGCATCTCCAACGGCCTGCTCCCTGCTTGCGCCGTTGCCTGCCCCACGGGCGCGATCCGCTTCGGTGACCGGGACGAGATCCTTCGCCTGGGCCACGCACGCGTCGACGCCCTCAAACCGGCTTGCCCCAAGACCCGCCTCCTCGATGAAGACTACGTCCGCGTGATCTTCGTCGTCGTCGACGACCCTCAAAGATACCACGAAAACGCCGTCGCCCGAGTCAACCACGGCCTCACCCGCAGCCTCGCCCTCCGCCGCATCCTGCGGTCCATTTGTTCATCGTCCTTTTGGAGTTGATATGTGCTATTATGTTGCCGAAACGTATTTCCTTTCTCAATTTAGGCACAATTGCGCTACGAATTCTGAAGGATTTGTAGGAGGAATATTCGATTGAAATGAAAAAATGGCTCCTGCGGATGCTGCTCATGTTGCATTTGCTGAAGCAGTGAACGCGGATTTTATTAGCTGTGACGACAAACTAATCAAAAAATGCTTAAAAATGAATTTGGAAATATGGTCAGGAAATCCTATCGCACTCTGTGATAAGGAGGATTTGAAATAATGATGTTAAAAGATATGAACGATAAAGATCTTATGGAAAAAGGATTAAAAGTTTTGTTTAGAGAACTTGGGTCTACTGACGCTATCCGATTTCTTTCCATGCCGAGGGGTTTGCGTGAAGAAGGTGTGCAAAGGCATAGAAAATGGCAGAAAGCTCTAGATAAAGAGGTCTTTTTTGCCGAGGTGTTTGGATCGCAAGATGAGTAACCAAGAAAGGACCAGAGCTTCCTTTTACGTTGCGCCTCCTATAAAGTTGCCGGCTGTTTTCCCCCGGGTTTCATAAAAGCGCTGGCGATCAGGACGCCCAGCAGGATGCAGCCTTGGAGCAGCACCCAGGCGACCACGAGGTAGGGGATCAGCCTCTGGGTCGTCAGCGCCTTCTCGACCGTGAAATAGACCGGCTTCGTCAGGCCGTAGAGGGTGCTGGCCGCATTGAGGTTGGCCTGGCTCAACCCCTCGTAGATGGCCCTGATCTGGCTGATGGTCTGCATGAGGTTGTCGTAGATCGCTGCGATGCTCCTTCGGATCTCCTGCCGTGCGCCGTCGGCGGCAAGCTTCCCGGGCCCGAGTTTTTCCGCCTCCTCGATGTTTTTCAGTATCTGCGCATAATAGTTCAGGTCCGAGTCGGCCATGGCTTTTTCAAGCCCGACCTCGATGGTCTTCTGCGTCAGGCTACGCCGAAACTCGATGTCCAGGTTCGCTTTGACTATGCTGATGAGGTTGTCGAGGAAGGATTCACCGATCTGCGGCATGACATTCGATCCGAACGGCTGCACGCCGGCGCCCGGAGGCGGCGCCTGCAAGGCCCCCGCGATCTCACTGCCGACGGCGTCGATGCCGCCCCCTTGAACGTAGGTCCTCAGCGCCTTCTCGTACACCTTGATGCGCGTGTCGGCGCCCTGGGCCTTCATTTTGAGTTCGGTGATCCGGTGCCGGAGATACTCCCCGGTGTGTCGTCCGTTCCCGCTTGCCCAGGCCGCCCCCACGATGGCGAGCATCGGATTCAGCCGGTAGCTTTCGATGTCGAGGGTGCGGTAGCGCAGATCGAGCAGCGACAGGCCGCTTTCGGGCAGTCGGAAAACCGAAGCGCCGGGGACCTTCATGACCTTGTCGATGTCGTCGAGCACACGCTTGAGTGTGGACCGGAGCATGTCCATGACCACGGGATAATCCTCGGTCTCGATGTCCTCGGGGCGGAGAATGTCTCTCGAGACCAGCGCGATATCGTACTGGGTGACTCCCTTGACCGATTGGGCGTACTCCGCCCACGTGCTCAACAGATCGTTCAGGACCTTCGCCCGCAGTGTCGGCGGTAAGGGTGTAATGGATTCATCCCCGGCGAACACAAGCTCGTAGTTGGCGGTCATCAGGCTCTTCTTCTTTTCGCGGAATTCGGCCTCGAGGCGCTCCCTCTGCTCCACGGAAAGTTTGCGATCCTCCAGCTTGGCGGCATAGCGGTACTCGAGGAGCCGCAGTTCGTCGTTTCGCTGGATGACCGACAGCGATCCTTTGAAGTTCGAGAAGCTCATGTATTTTTCGAGGCCGTTGGTCTGGTAGACCTCCTTCAGCACGGGCGTCACCAGAATGTCCGATGAACTGAACGGCGTTCCGTTCGGGTACTGCCCCTTTTCCGCGCTGTCGAACTCCAGTTGAAAGGACAGCTTGGTGACCGGATACTTCTCCTGCGAGAGATAAAGGACCGCGCCCACCCCGACGACCAGCAGGGTCGCTGCAAACCCCAGGATTACGATCCACCGTCTGAACCCCCAGATGGTGAGGATCAGTTCCTTGATGGAAATGCTGTCATAGTCTTCGTAAAACCGTTCGTCCTGCTGCGGCCGCTGATGTGCATCCATCGTACTCAATCGCTGACTCCTTCGCAGAAAAATGTAGTCCGGGTGGCACCGAGGCGAGCTTAATAAAGATCACTGGATGGGTCAATGAAAAATCCATGAAGGCTCCTCCGGCGCATTTGCGGCTTCGCCGGCCTTCTTTCACTTGACTCGATGCGCCGGCTCTTTATATGTTGGCCCTGCGGCTGCCTCACGGCTGCAAGATCCGGTCCGCGGTGCATCGCAGTCCCGTTCGTGGGCCTCGGTGCCGCGCCGTGATGCCTGGTTCGATCCGGGTGGAAGCCGCCTGACTGACCGTCATGGGCAGAGGGCGCCCATCGGTAATAGACATCCAACTCGAGCGATCATCGTGAAGCGTTCCAAAAGACCAGCAAAGAGAAAACCGGACCATCTTCCAGACAACCATTCTACGCCTGAGCCCCCGCCCCCCGTTGCTTTCAGACACCGGGACTGGATAGTGCCGTGCGCCGTGGCGGTCTTCGTTTGCGCCGCCCTTCGCCTGGTCGACCTGATCCACGCCCCCGAAAAGTTTTTTCTGGTGGACGGCCACAGGGTCCTCGCCACCCATGACGCCTACGCCTGGCTGGCGGGCGCGGACCGCGTCAATTACAAGAGCTGCTCCCCCGTCGCCGGCTTCCTGCGATTCCTGCACACCGCTACGGGGTTCAACCTGGCCGACATCGCCTTCTGGCTTCCCATGATCATGGCTCCCCTTGTGGCTGTGCCCCTCGCATGGCTCGGCGCCCGCTGGCGCCTCCCGGAGGGGACGGTGGCCGCCGGTGTGTTGGCGGGTGCTGCGCCCGGGTTCCTGTGGCGCACCCGGCTCGGCTATTTCGACACCGATCTCTTTGCCCTGTTTTTCCCCGTTTTGATCTGTGTCCTTCTCTGTTGCTGGCTCGAAGGCCGGATGCGGCCACCGTGGGGAAGTGATCGCCGCCTCACGCACGGATGGACCCTCCTCTGGCCCCTCGGTATGGGGTTGATCAGCAAACTCTATCTGCTGCTCTACCCGCAGGGTTCGGCCATCCTTCTGGCCATCCTCGCCACGGCGGGGATCCTCGGCCTGTTGACGGCATCCAGGGGCGGGCGCCTGTTGGTGATCCTGGGTCTTGCGATCGTGGTCCTGGCGGCCTCCGGCGGCTGGATCGGCCTTGCCTCAGGTGCGGGCCTCTGTCTGGTCGGGTTCTTGAAGCCTCGTTATTACGACTGGTTGGCCTCGCATCCGCTGTTCCTGGTCCTGGCTTTGCTGGTTACAGGCGCGGCGGTGTTCACCTTTTCGGGGGTCGAGAGCTGGGTGAGCGGAGCCTTGAGAAAGGTGGCCAGGTATGGTGGATGGGCTGCCCGCGGGCCCGATGTCCTGCATCCCGCCGTCCTGGACACCGTTGTCGAAGCGAAAGACATCGATCTACGCTCCGTTTTTCATGCCATTTCCGGTGGGTGGCTTCTTTTTGGGCTGGGGGTTTGCGGATACGCTGCGCTGCTCTGGCGCCGCCCGGCGGCCTGGGTCTTTCTGCCCCTTCTCCTGTTGGGTTTGGCCTCTCTTCGCCTGGGCGAGCGCTTTACGATGTATGGCGGAGTCGTCATCGGGCTGGGGCTCGGGTTCGGACTCACACAGATTTTGCGGCGCTGGCTCGGGTGGCGGCGCGTCGGCTTCGTGTGTCAAGTCCTGCTGCTGGCGGTGTTTCTGGTCGTCACAGCGGTCCCCTTGTTGGGAAACAAGGCCCCCATGACGACCGCCGCTCCGGAGACGATCGAAGCGCTGAACGACATGCGCGGCAAGATAACCCCGGGCGCCCAGTTCTGGATCTGGTGGGATTATGGTTACACGGCCCAGTATTATGCGAGAGCGGGCACGTTTTCGGACGGGGGGCATGTGAGGGCGGAATATGCGGTTCCCCTGGCCCGGATCTATGCGTCCGACTCCCCCGCATATGCTGTTCATCTGATGGCGTACGCCGCGCAAAAGGCCCGGCCCTATCGCGTCAGGTGTGCGGAGCTGCCCAGTTACCGGAACTCCTTTGCCTGGATATTCCGAAAAAAAGCCCCTTCAGAGGTGCAATCCTTTCTCGATGGGATCGCCGATCTTCCTCTCCCTGAGAAGAAGCCCCTGCCTGAGCAGTATCTGGTCCTGTCCTGGGATCATGTCAAGATAGCCCCGGCCATCCTGCGGTTGGGCACATGGGATTTCTCGGCGGGCGAGGGTGAACAGGCGCCCTTCGAACTGCACCAGGAAGTCCTCGAGTTCAACAAGGTGGCGGGCACTGTGACGGTGCGGAACCAGGCCGTTTGGCTCTCCGGTCTCACCCTCGTCACGGAGAATGGAATCGAGCAGCTGGATTATGGAGCCACTTCCGGGGTTTTCGCCGTGATCGACACCCAAAAAGGGATCACCGTTCTGATGCAAGAGAGAGCGTATCGATCCAACCTGGTGCAACTGCTGCTGGGGGATCCGGCTGATTTTGAGCTCTATTTCGAGCTCGTGCTGAATCGCGCACCCGATGTCCGCGTCTATAAACTGAAGCTTTGATCGAAAGGCATCCCCCTTTTCCCCGCTCTAGTTCTGTTCCGCTCGCAATTACCATTCTGTAACGCAAGCCACCAGATGATCCATTCAACTCGTAACTGAGCCTACCCTCAGCCGGCCTCACCCGCAGGGACATGTGGCCGTTGTTTCCATTGGCACCAGGTGCCTGGTGCCAATGGAGCCAGATCGAAAGGAGCCGGAAGACCCCTGGAGCCAACCGTTACCCCCCGCGGGCCTGTATTGCAGGCTCCCCGCTGAATACCACCTTAGCCGAACCGGCACACGACTCTCCCCCATGGTCACCCTGGTTTTATTCTTGCATAAATCTAGAACGAACATCGTGCCCAAAAAGGGCCGAATCGAATCTCTATTTAAAAAAATAATATAAATCAAATAGTTGTAAAGACATGATTTGAAAAGGGGGTTGGTTATGTCTAAAGGCGGATGGAAGGCGCTCACCTTTCTAGGGCATGGGTTGATCCTGCTGCTGGTTTTCAGCGGAACCGTGAATGCGCAGCTGGGTTCGCTTGAATTCCTGCAGTTAAAACATCAACTGCAGGCGGGTGGCGCGACCTATGAGATCGGCGCCAACCAGGCTACCGATCGCTCATTGCGCGAACTGTGCGGCCTGATGGCCCCCACCCGGTGGACTCCTGAAATGGCATACCGGCTCCGGTCGCATGCACAGGATCCGATAGGAGGCGCTTCCGGCACGGTGGCATTGCCCTCCGCTTTTAATTGGTGTTCACAAGGCGCCTGCCCCCCGATCAGGGACCAGGGCTCCTGCGGTTCCTGCTGGGCCTTCGCGACGGTGGGGCCGTTAGAGAGCAACATCCTGCTTTACGAAGGAAAATCTGTAGACCTTTCCGAGCAATACCTGGTTTCCTGCAATGTGAACAGATGGAGCTGCGGGGGCGGCTGGTGGGCACACGATTACCATGAGTGGAAATACAATGCATCGGAGACTGAGGCCGGTGCTGTGCTGGAAGCTGACTTTGCCTATACCGCACGGGATACGGCATGCGGCAGCCCCTATGATCATCCCTACAAAATCACGGATTGGGCCTATGTCAGCTCGCCTTTTGGTATTCCTCCGACAGAGGATATCAAGCGCGCTATCATGACATATGGCCCGGTCACGGCAGCGGTTTACGTGGGAAGCGCCTTTCAGTATTATCGAAGCGGTGTCTTCAACACAAACATAGATGCTGCCGTCAACCACGGCATCGTTTTGGTCGGCTGGGATGACAACCAGGGTGCGAATGGAGTGTGGATACTCAGGAATTCCTGGGGGACTGGATGGGGTGAAAACGGCTACATGAAGATAGAGTACGGGGCCTCCCGGGTGGGCTACGGTGCCTCCTACGTGGTATATGATCCGCCCCCCGTACAGGCCGATTTCAGCGCCGATCCCACCACGGGAACCGATTCGCTGACGGTCCAGTTTGCAGATCATTCCACCGGAAATCCGACAGCATGGTTTTGGACATTTGGCGACGGACAGACCAGCACGCTCAAAAATCCATCCCATACCTATGCGAGTCCCGGAACCTACTCAGTCTCCCTGGAAGCTTCAAGACCGGACAGTACGGATATAATCGTCAAGACGGATTATATTACAGTGGCCGAGTCCACTCCCCCTCCGCCTTTGGTACCCCCGGATGCGATCGAGCTGCCGGCTGCCGGATCTTACGGCTATAAGGCCCCCGGAGTGTTGACGAATCAATCATCAGTGGATTTCTGGTTTGGGGGCAGAACGGGGGATGTCGTAATAGAATGCGAATTTTACGATGCGGATTACGGGGATGAGATCGAGATTCTGATCAATGGCCAACCGGTGGGGTATGCACCGCGGACGGGAAATAACAGCTGGAGCGGGATTAAATATATCACGCTTCCGGATAGCTACGTGAGCGACAGTGCTGCAAACGTATTGACGGTGCGCAACGCATATTCTCAGACATTTATATGGGGTGTTCGTGATATTCAGGAATCGGAGGTTTT